>NZ_CAMZFB010000006.1 GCF_947305955.1 uncultured Brevundimonas sp. | reverse complement strand
GATGCCGGCACCCGCGAGGCCACGGTCGTCCCGACGCCCGCCGTCCTCTATCGCGACAACAAGGCCGGCGTCTTTGTCGTCGGCGAGGGCAACAAGGTCACCTTCACCCCCGTCACAGTCCTGATGCGCAACGACACCCAGTCGTCGGTCTCAGGCCTGAATGCCGGTGTCCGTGTGGTCGTCGAGGGCGCAGGCTTCCTGAACTCCGGTGACACCGTCACCATCGCCGCCGCCACAGCGCCCGCTGCAACGGCTGCCCCCGCCGCCCCTGCGGCTGCGGCTCGCTGATAGGACCGGACGATGAACCAGATTTCGTCCTGGGCGATTAAAAACCCCATTCCGATCATCCTGTTGTTCGTGCTGCTGACCCTCAGCGGCATCGTCGGATTCGCTTCGATGCGGATCAACAACAATCCGGATATCGACTTCCCGCTGGTTTCCGTGACCGCCGCCCGTCCGGGTGCGGCCCCCTCCGAAATGGAGGTGCAGGTTACCCGCGTGATCGAGGACTCGATCGCGGGTTTGTCGGGCGTCCGTAACGTCTATTCCAACGTCAGCGACGGCGTGTCCTCCACGACCATCGAGTTCGAACTGGGCACCGATACCGAACGCGCGACCAATGACGTCCGCAACGCCATGAGCGGCGTGCGCGCCTCCCTGCCGCAGGACATGCAGGAACCGACAGTCCAGCGCATCGACATCACCGGCGATGCCCTGATCACCTATGTGGTGCGCTCGCCCACCATGTCGCCGGAACAGATCAGCTGGTTCATCGACAACGACGTGTCCAAGCGCCTGCTGGGTCTGGGCGGCGTGGGCGAGGTCAACCGCTCGGGTGGTGTGGACCGCGAGGTCCGCGTCGAGCTGGATCCCCAGCGGCTGGCCGCCTATGGCGTAACCGCCGCCCAGGTCAGTCAGGCCCTGACGGGGGTCAACAACAACCTGCCGGGCGGCCGCGTGACCGTGGCCGGATCGGAACGCTCAGTCCGTACCGTCGGCTCGGCCACCACGATTGAAGGTCTGGCCTCCACCCTCGTGCCGCTGGGCGATGGCCGCACCGTGCGCCTGTCCGATCTGGGTCAGGTCATCGACAAATGGGGCGAGCCGCGCCGTCTGGCCCGCTACAACGGTCAGGAAGCCGTCACCTTCAACTTCCTGCGCTCGCGTGAGGCGTCCGAGGTCAAGGTCGCCCAAAAGGTCCGTAAGGAGATCGAAAAGATCAATGCGACCCACGACAACCTCCAGATCGAGGAAGTCACCTCGGCGGTCAAATATATCGAGGAATCCTACGCCGCCTCGCTGGAAGCACTCGCTCTGGGCGCGGTGCTGGCCGTGGTGGTGGTGTTCATCTTCCTGCGGGACTGGCGCGCGACGGTGATTGCCGCGACGGCCATGCCGCTGTCGCTGATCCCGACCTTTGCGGTTCTGGCCCCGATGGACCAGTCGCTGAACGTCATCACCCTGCTGGCCCTGTCGCTGACCATCGGCATCCTCGTCGATGACGCCATCGTGGAGATCGAGAACATCGTGCGCCACATGCGCGATGGCAAACCGCCCTATGACGCTGCCTTCGAGGCCGCCGACGAGATCGGTCTGGCTGTGGTGGCGACGACCGGCACCATCATCGCCGTCTTCGCCCCCGTCGGCTTCATGCCCGGCATCATCGGCCAGTTCTTCAAGGCCTTTGCCTTGGCGGCCTGTGTCTCGGTCTTCTTCTCGCTGGTCGTGGCGCGGACGCTCACGCCGCTGATGGCCGCCTACATGCTCAAACACACCAAGCATGAGGACAAAGACCCCAACTGGATGCCCGGCTATCTGCGCGCCCTGTCGTGGTGCCTGAACTTCCGCTGGGTGGTCTTTATTGCTGGCGGTGCCTTCCTCGTCTCGGCCTTCGTTCTGGCCGGCGCGACCAAGATGTCTTTCGAGTTCATGTCCCCTGCCGACGAGGCACGCGCGGCCTTCCAGGTCGAACTGCCACCGGGCTCGACGCTTCGCCAGACCGACGCCGTGGTCCAACGCGTAACCAAAACCCTGAACGACCGCCCTGAAGTCGTGTCCGTCTACACCGCTGTCGGCGGTCAGGACGTCAATCAGGCCAATGTCTTTGCCGACATGGTACCCAAGGGCAAACGCGACCTGTCGCAACAGGAATTCCAGCGCGTCATGGTCGACGAGCTGAAGAAGATTCCGGGCGCGCGTATCCGTGCCGGTATCGCCCAGCAAGGCGGCGGTCCGGGCGACGGGACCAGTTTCGAGTTCGCCCTTCTGGGCGACGATCCGGTCAAGCTGGATGCCGCCGCACGCGCCATCGAGGCCGAGATGAAGACGGTTCCGGGGCTGGCCAATGTGGTCAACACCTCGTCTATCGCGCGCCCTGAAATCACCGTTACCCCCCTGCCGGACCAAGCTGCGCTACTGGGTGTGTCGACGGGTGCGATCTCGCAGGTCGTCCGCGTCGCCACCATTGGTGACGTCGACCAGAACCTGCCGAAGTTCAATCTGGGCGACCGCCAGATCCCGATCCGGCTGCAACTGACCGAAGAGGCCCGCGAGGACCTGTCGGTCATCCAGAACCTGCGCGTGCCCACAGCCACCGGAACCACCGTGCCGCTCAGCGCCGTGGCCAAGGTGGAGTTCGGTGCCGGCCCCGCCACGGTCAGCCGCCGTGACCGCGCCCGTCTGGTGTCGATCAAGGCCGAGCTTGCGGGCATCACCACCGGTGCCGCGGCACAGGCCGTCGCCCGCCTGCCCTCGGTCAAGAACCTGCCCGAAGGCGTGCGTCAGGTCCCCGCCGGCGATGCCGAGTTCATTCAGGAGATGCTGATCGGTTTCGGCATCGCCTTCATGAGCGGCATCCTTCTGATGTATGCGGTGCTGACCCTGCTGTTCAAATCCTTCGCCTATCCGGTCACCATTATGGCGGCCCTGCCTCTGGCGATCGGCGGCGCGATCATCGGCCTGATCATCATGGGTAAGAGCTTCTCCATGTCGGCGCTCATCGGCGTGCTGATGCTGATGGGTATTGCCGCCAAGAACTCGATCCTGCTGGTCGACTACATCATCATGGCCGAGCGTTCCGGCATGTCCCGCCGCGAAGCCATCATGGACGCCGCCCACAAGCGCGCCCGTCCGATCCTGATGACGACCTTCGCCATGGGCGCGGGCATGGTGCCGATCGCCATCGGTATCGGTGCCGACGTCGAGTTCCGCTCGCCCATGGCCATCGCCGTGCTGGGCGGTCTGATCTCCTCGACCTTCCTGTCGCTGCTCTACATTCCGGCAGTGTTCACCATCGTCGACGATGTGGCGGGCTTCTTCCGCCGCATGCTGCACCGGATGTTCGAGGGCCAGATGCGCCACGCGGACGGTAGCCCGTCCCGCCACAGCGCCCCGACAAAGGACTAAGCCTCACAGACCCCCGCCCAAAGGCGGGGGTCTTTTTCTGTGCGGAAACGCGAGGCGTTCTGGCGGCCCATCGGTCGTGCCCCACTGCTGATGCACGTCGCCATAAGACCAAGTCACGTGAAAACCCTCGTAGCCGTGCTGGGGCCAAGGCGCGGCTTCCTGCATTGGTGACATCCCGCCCCTTAAGACGCTGTTCGCCGTCCAGTACATCCGCAGCCGCCAGCGACAGCCCGTTGATGGTCCGCAACCCTCCGGACGACCGCCTCCCGGCATAGACCAAAGAAAAAGGCGGCCGGATCGCTCCGGCCGCCAGTTGCTCGATAGTCTAGAGGGATCAGTACCGCAGACGCAGCGTCAGACCATAGGTGCGCGGCGCACCGAGGAAGCTGGCATAGGTCTGGGTATCCAGAGCCGGATTATAGAAGGTGCCATTCGGCTGCACGGTCGTCTGGAAGGCCGAGCCCATCAGCGGCTGGTTGATGGCCACCTGCTTGTACTCGGTGTCCGTCAGGTTCTGGCCCCACAGTTCCAGCGTCCACTTCTCGTCTTCCGAACCGATCGAAACACGACCGTTCAGAACACCGAAGGCGTCCTGCATCTTGTAAGGCAGCAGGTCCGAACCGGTGTTGTACTCGGTCATGTACTTGCCGCTCAGGTTGAAGCCGACGCGAAGGCCATTGCCGACGGCGCGGTCGAAGGCGACCGAAGCCGTGGCCGACCATTCCGGAGCGAACGAAGCGCGGGCCCCCGGCAGCAGCGACAGCTGCGGGAAGTTGCCCGGGTTGAAGAGGTCGGCTGCGGTGAAGTTGCTGTACTTGGTGTCGGCATAGGTCACGCCGCCCGACAGCACCAGACCTTCAACCGGCGTGAACCAGGCGAAGTCGGCGTCAACACCGCGCGAGGTCAGCTCCGGAATGGATTCCACCACGAAGGCGGTACCCAGGAAGGTGTTCAGCTGGAAGTCTTCGAAGGTCTGGTCGAAGTAGGTGATGTTCAGCAGCACCTTGCGGTTGAACAGGGTGTTCTTCAGACCGATTTCATACGAGTCGACGGTTTCCGACGGGAAGAGCAGCGAGTTGCTCGGGGTCACGCCGGTTTGCACGCGGTCCATGTTGTAGCCGAAGGACTTGTAGCCCTTGGCATACGAACCATAGAGCATGACGCTGTCGTTGAACTTGTAGCTGGCCTTGAAGGTGCCGCTCAGTTCGCCGTCGTCATACGACTCGTTGATGGTGCGGTTGTTGTAGAACGGGTTCGCCCACGGCAGGCAGAGGTTGCCGATGATGGTCGAAGCCGCCGGACCGATCAGGCCCGTCAGTGCCGCGGCATTACTCATGGCACCGGCGCAGGTGGCACCATTGGTGCCCATGTTGCGCTGCAAGCCCGTCAGCTTCTTCTCGTCCATCGTATAGCGAAGGCCGAGCGTCAGATCGAACTGGTCGGTCACGCGCCAGGTGTTGTTGGTGAAGACGGCGAACGACTGGGTCGTCTGGGTGTAGAGGTCCTGCACGCCGTGGCCCGGCGCATAGCCCGGACCGGTCGGCGCGACGAGACCGGCGGCGCAGCCACCGATGTAGGCCGCGGTCGCACCCGGTGCCGAGATACAGCCGATCAGGCTCGGGCTGATCGGGATCGCACCATTGGTCGCCGCGCTGAGCGACGAGCTGAGCAGCATCGACAGGAACGGCGTATAGTGAGCGCCATAGTAGTAGGAGTCGTCACGGCGGATCTGCTCGCGCGTTGCGAACGCACCGACCAGCCAGTCGAGGCGGTCGGTCGCGCCGGCCAGACGGAATTCCTGCGTGATGTTATCCAGCGAATAGCCGTAACCGCCGTTGTTCTCGCGGTACATGTTATCCAGCGTGGAGTAATCGAGGTCCATCCCGTTGATGCCTTCCCACGCACGCCATGAGGTCAGCGAGGTGAGGGTTGCATTCCACGAGTTGATGTCGACGTTCACTTCCGCCGACAGACCCATGTCTTCCATGGTCTGGCCGGTTCCGCGGTTGGAATAGGCCTGACGGGTGAAGGGCACTTCGCCGAAGCCAGCCACCGGAGCAGCGATCTGGCCACCGAGAGCCTGCACGATGGCATAGGTCGGGCCAACGCGGTTCTGCACGGCCACGCAGCAGTATTCATCGCGCTTGGTATAGTCGGCGATCAGACGGATCGAGACATCTTCCGACGGCAGGATCAGCAGCTGACCACGGGCGGTCCAGAAGTCTTGGTTCTGGTCGTCGGTTTCCTGACGCGGACCGGCACCGGTTACAACGTCATAGAAGCCGTCACGCTTGCGGGTGCCCAGGTACAAGCGACCGGCAATGTTTTCAGAGATCGGTCCGGTGACCGAACCGGTCACGCCCCAAGCGCCGTAATTGCCTGCGGTCGCTTCCAGATTGAAGCCCGGCGTAAAGGACGGTGCCTCGGACAGAATGTTAATAACGCCGGCAGAAGTGTTCTTGCCGAACAGGGTGCCTTGCGGACCCTTCAGAATTTCAATGCGCGACAGTTCGCCGAGATCGCCGAAACCGACCGAGTTACGCGAGCGATAGACGCCGTCGATCACGACGCCGACCGAGCTTTCCAGACCGGGGTTGTCACCCACCGTACCCACGCCACGGATACGGGCGGTGGTCGAGGCTTCGGACTGGGTCGAGGTCACGGTCATGCCGGGGGTCAGGATCTGCAGATCCTTGATGTCCTTGACGCCCGCACCGTCCAGCGCTTCGGACGACAGGGTGGTGACCACGATCGGCACTTCCTGCAGGCTCTGCTCGCGCTTCTGTGCGGTGACGATGATGTCGTCGACCGACGTCGGGCTGTCCTGGGCGATGGCCGCTCCGGCGATGCTGAATGCTGCGCCAAAGGCGACAACAGACGCTGTGCAGCGAAGTCTGGTGTTGAGTTGCATGTGTACGGCTCCCGGCTTTGTCGGCGGACCGCATTCAAGTCGATCACGCCCGTTTCCTGTCCCAATCCGACCCCCGCTCGTTTGATGGCAGGAGTTCAGACCGAATTGGGTAGTGCAAGCCCTGAACCCTCACAAGAGACAGCGTTATATGAACGATGTTTTTCAGCTTGATCTGGCACACTGTGGCCGCAATGCGACACAATTGGGTGACGTAACGTCAGTTTTTTATCTTAAGTTTCAACGATTCGTTACGACATCATCGCCGCCAATCGCCACATTGCGACGGGCCGCACGACGCGACAGGACGCTCAGATAGAGCGCGCCGAATACCACCGACAGCAGCGAGCCACCCAGCACCCCCAGCTTCACCTCGATCTGCTGCGGAGAGTCGACCGCACCGGGGACAGCCAGTGCCCCGATGAACAGGCTCATCGTGAAACCGATGCCGCACAGCATGCTCACACCATACACCTGCGCCCACGATGCGCCTGTCGGCTTTTCCGCCAGCTTGAGGCGGGTCGCCAACCATGCGGCCCCGAACACGCCAAGCTGCTTGCCGAGGAACAGACCCATGGCGATGCCGATCACCAACGGTGCAAACGCCTGCTCCAGCGACAGCCCGCCAAAGCTGACCCCCGCCTTGGCAAAGGCAAAGATCGGCAGAACCAGAAACGCCACATAGGGATGCAGGTCATGCATGGCATCACGCAGCGGACTGGCCCCCGTCTCGCGACGCGGATTGACTGGAACGATCGCCGCAAAGGCCACAGCGGCCAAGGATGTCGACAGGCCGGATTCTACCGTTAGCCACCACATGGCGGCAAAGCCGATGCACCAGAAGGCCGCCGCCAGACGCCACCGCCCCAGCACTGCCATCACCGCCAGCACGCCCAAGGCCCCCAGTAGGGGTGCCCATTCCACGCCCTGACTGAACACAGCGGCAATCAGCACGATCGCCCCCAGATCATCGACAATGGCGAGCGTCAGCAGGAACACCCGCAATGAGGCCGGCAATCCACGCCCCACCAGACCGAACACCGCCAGCGCAAAGGCAATGTCCGTCGCCACGGGAATAGGCCACCCTTCATGCGGACCACCCAAAATCCCGCTGAACAGCAGATAGACACCGACCGGTGCTGCCATCCCGCCCAGTGCGCCGATAATCGGCATGGCCAGCTTCTTGGGATTGCTCAGCTCGCCCTTCAGAATCTCGTATTTGATCTCCAGCCCGACCACGAGGAAGAAGACCGCCATCAGGCCTTCCTTGATCCAGCTGGCGACCGATTCCTCCATCCGCAGAGGCCCGATCTGCAGCACCTGCATGCTCTTGAGCCATGCGAAATAGTCGGCAGACAGCGGAGAATTGGCGACGATCAGCGCCGTCAGAGCCGCCAGCCCGAGGGCGGCACCGGAGGCGGCTTCCGTCTTGAGGAAGTCGAGTGTGAGTTTCTTGGCCACGTACAGAGATCCGATAATCGGTTGATGTTCAGTGGCGTCAGGTTATCGACGGACGCCGGACCGGATTCACCGCCCAGCGGTGCCAGCCTGGCCCACGATCCGGACAGCCCGCACGGGCGTCACAGAACCGGAGCCTGATCTCTACCAATAAAAATACTCCACCCCTCCATAGGTTCAACCCTTATCGACATTGCGAAACGGCAACGGATAGCGCATCTGCCCTCCATGCCCGTATCTTCGTCCTACCGCCCCGATCCCCGCTTCGCCCAACTGGGTGCAGACTTTGGAGAGACGGTCGCCGCCGCCGCGTTTCCGAAAACCCTGCTGCGCCTGCGCCATGACCGCGCCGCCGCCGAGGTCGGGCTGGACACGCTGACGGACGAGGAATGGATCGCCCACTTCGGCCGCTTCGAGCCCCTGCCGAGCCAGCCCGAGCCGATCGCCATGGCCTATCACGGCCACCAGTTCCGCGTTTACAACCCGCTGATCGGGGATGGTCGCGGCTTCCTCGCGGCGCAGCTGTGGTCATCGGGCGCTCAAGCCGCGACTGGCCGCGCCATGAGCGATAGCGCCCCAAAACTGATGGATCTCGGGACAAAAGGGTCTGGCCTGACCCCCTTCTCGCGCCATGCCGATGGTCGGCTGACCCTCAAAGGTGGCGTGCGCGAGGCGCTGGCCGCCGCCATGCTGGAAAGCCTTGGCGTACCGACCTGCCGCATCCTGTCGCTGGTGGAAACGGGCGAGGAGCTGGAGCGCGGCGACGAACCCTCTCCCACGCGCTCGGCGGTCATGGTGCGGCTTTCGCACAGCCATATCCGTTTCGGCACCTTCCAGCGCGCCGCCTATTACAGCCGCCGCGACCAGCTGACCGCGCTGCTGGAACACGCGCGCAGCCTCTATTATCCGCACCTCGCCGAAGGCGATGCTGGAGGCTTCCTTGATGAAGTCGTGCAGGCCCAAGCCAAGCTCTGCGCCCGCTGGGTGGCCGCCGGCTTCGTGCATGGCGTGCTGAACACCGACAATCTGAATGTGACGGGCGAGAGCTTCGACTACGGCCCGTGGCGCTTCCTGCCCCACTACGAGCCGGGCTTCACCGCCGCCTATTTCGACCACGACGGCCTCTATGCCTTCGCCCGCCAGCCCGAAGCCGTGTTCTGGAACCTGACCCAGTTGGCCGGTTGCCTGAAGCTGATCGCCGAGCCGGAAGGTCTGGTGAAGGCGCTGAACGGCTTTGGCCCCGCCTATATCCGCGAACTGCGCGCTGCCTTCCTCATGCGTCTCGGCGTGAAGTCGGTCGGCGAGGCCGCCGACCAGCGCCTGCTGGACTGCACCCTCGCCCTGCTGCGCGAGAAAGGCGAGGAACTGCGCTGGGAGCCGCTCTTCTTCGACTGGTTCTGCGGCTTCTCGTCTGCCGCCCGCGCGCTGGGCGGCCCGCGCGGCAAGATCTATCAAGGCGAGGCCTTCGACGCTTTCCGCTTCGCCCTCATGGAACACGAACCCAACCGCCCCGAGCGCCTGGAACACCCCATGTTCCGCAAGGCCGAGCCGGAAGAAATGCTCATCGACGAAGTCGAAGCCATCTGGGACGCCATCGCCACCAACGACGACTGGTCCGCGCTGCACGCCAAGCTCGCCGCGCTCGAAGCCGCTCGATCAGGTTGGGACTTCTAACGACCGCGCGCCACCAAGCAGAACGGGGCGGTACCTGCAACAACCAACGAATACCATCGATACTAAGATCTACTTATACAACAGCGATTGCGTTGGCTATACTGCAAGGCCTACACAGCGATTATCCTCGCGCCAGTAACCCGCTTACGTTGTATAATGACCCAAAATACCACCGATTTACCAAAGGAAAGATTAACAGTCGTTTCGTTCGGCGGTTGCGTTATGGATGAAATCTGCAAAAGATTAAATCCTGAATATTTTAATCATGTAAATCACTACTGGCGAAGATCTACAATCGCTCTTATGAGCGATCCTGTAGAATATTATAATTTTAAAACATCTCTCATACCCAACAGATTTGTTGCGTACTTTATCAATGACGTCTGCGGAAACCACCTAAAGGAAATCGCAGCCCTGGATAGAAGAACGCTTCTTGTCGTAGATATTATGCGCGACATCTTCATGGGCGTCGTGGAAGTTGGCCCGAACCAATACGCTCTCAACCCGGTCGATGGCATCGGTATGCTCGACGACGTCACGCCGGAGACGATGAGCAATGAAATCCTAGGCAAAATTCTACGCAGAGATAACTTCAGAACGATCCACCCGATACGTGATGCAGATGAGTATTTCGAGCTCTGGTGCGTTCACATGAAGAAGTTCTGCGATTTTCTGCTTCAGAACTTCGATCACGTGGTCATTCCTGAAAACTATTTTGCCGAAAAAACTCTGGAGCTTCACGACGGGCATAGCCTTGATGTCGAGCGTGCGCTTGCGGTGAATGCTGTGGCAAAGCGCATGTACAAGTGGCTTCGCGAGAACACGGAAATTCCCATCGCATCCATTGATAACGATAAAATATTCACTGGCAGCGATGTGCCGTGGGGTGGCCCAAGCACCACCCACATCATTGAAGAAACCTACGCCCTCTACTGTCAGGAAGTCGACCGGATCGTGCTGAAGCGCGAAACACACGACCCCCGATACATGGAACGCGCAGCCTTCAAGCGAGCCCACGAACATGCCCACGAGCAAAAGCTAAAGGTGCGTGCGGAAAAACGCATCCAAGAGCTTCAAACCGAACTTGAGTCCCTCAAGGCGGGCGTTGCTGATGCCGAGAATAAGTTCCAAGAGTGCCTGAACGGCCTTCAGGAAGAGCAAAAGGCACGCCAACAACTTGAAGACCAACATCAGCAGCTGGCCAAAGCACGAGATACAATCGCGCGCCTCAAAGAAGAGGTTCGACGGCCGATCGGCTACCACCTAAAAAAACGCTTGGCCCGCGCCACACGCCCCCTACGCCACCCGCTTATGGCGCGAGGCTAGCCTCTTCGTCGCGCTGTATCGCCGCTAGAAAAATGCTGGTCGGCAAAGTGAAAATCATGAGGGGGCACCAGCGCCACCAACGACGACTGGTCCCCCATCAACACCAAACTCGCCGCTTTGGAGGCCGCTCGAAGCGCGCGGGGGTTTTCAGGCTGACATGCTGAACGGGTGTTCACCACGAGCTTAAGCTAATTTTTCGCCACTGCGCTTGTAGGAAGGTAGGGTCATAGCCATATCGCTACCGCAACTCATGCGGTTACCAATTATGCATACCTCGCACCTCCACCCTTCGCACGCCAAGATCGCGACCCGCCAAGCCCGCGCCCCTGGTCAGGTGCGCAAAACCCTGCCGCGCATTCGTCCGGCGCGGAACCCGCGGGAGGCGCGACTGCGAGCCATCTGGCTGAATGCCATGCTTTGGACCTTACAAGGGTGGCTCGCCATGTTCTTTGCAGGGGCCGCCATTGCCAAGCTCACAGCCCCCGCCGCCCACCTCGATATATTGCTCGGCTGGAGCGAGTGGGTTCAGATGGACGTCGTGCGGGTTCTGGGCGGCGTTGATGCCCTGCTCGCCGCCACCATGCTGGCTCCCCTCTTCGGCTGGCGTTTTGGCCGCCCTATCGTGGTGACCGCAGCCATCGCACTTCTGGTTATGGAGCTGCTGTTTTTCGGGGTACACCTGTTGCGGCTCGACTTCATGCTGGCTGCGGTCAATCTGGTTTTGATCGCCATGACGGCACCGGTCGCGATCCTGCGTCGGCACCTGCCCGCCTAGGGCGAAAAAGACGTCAAACCGCCCGCATCACAAAAAGCTTACGTTGACGTGCGCGTAAACCCCTTGCGCTTTACGCGGACGTAAAGTTATCTAAGCGGTATGGCGACCGCTGACGATCACCGCACCTATTCCATCCGGCAGTTGTGCCGCGAGTTTGGCGCTACGGCCCGCGCTCTTCGTTTCTACGAGGACAAGGGCCTGCTCACTCCGGCTCGCAAGGGGCAGACACGCGTCTATACAGCGCGTGACCGTGCCCGTCTGAAGCTGATCATGCGCGGCAGGCGCATCGGCTTCACCTTGCAGGAGATCCAGGAAATGCTGGACCTCTACGACCGCAAGGAAAACAACGTCCACCAGATGGCCATCGCCCTTCCGCGCCACCGTGCGCGTGTCGAGGCGCTGAAGCAGCAGCTGGAGGACATCCAGGGTGCGATCGAAACAGCGGAAGAAGCCTGCGCGTGGATGGAGAAGACACTGGCCGAGCACAGGCCGGACCTTCTCCCCGGAGCGGATGCCTATGCCAACTTGTTGAGCGAGCGTCTCAACAACCCCGACAACCAATATCAGCCCTTCAAAGCGAGAGCTTAATCATGGCCTATAAGTCGCCGGTCCGCGACCTTTCGTTCGTGCTGCACGACGTGCTGCAAGTCGAAAACTACGTCGAACACTTCACCAATCCTGACGTCTCGCGCGACCTGATCGACGCCATCCTCGAGGAAGGCGGCAAGTTCGCTGACGGCGTCATCGCTCCGATCAACAAGACCGGTGACATCGAGCACTGCAAGATCGAGAACGGCGTCGTCACCACCCCGACGGGCTGGAAAGAAGCCTATCAGCAGATGGTCGAGGCGGGCTGGACCAGCCTGGCCTTCAATCCGGAATACGGCGGCCAGGGCCTGCCGGCCATCATCTCGATGGCTGTGGGCCAGTTCACGGCTGCTGCCTCGGCGGCCTTCTCCATGTATCCGGGCCTGACCGCCGGTGCCTTCCACGGCATCGAGGCCAATGGCTCCGACGAACTGAAGGCCAAGTGGCTGCCGAAGATGGCGACCGGCGAATGGACCGGCACCATGAACCTGACCGAGCCGCAGTGCGGCACCGATCTGGGGCTGGTCCGCACCAAGGCCGTTCCGAACGGTGACGGCACCTATTCGATCTCGGGCCAGAAGATCTGGATCTCGGCCGGCGAGCACGACTTTGCCGACAACATCGTCCACACCGTTCTGGCCCGCGTCGAAGGCGCGGTTCCGGGCATCAAGGGCCTGTCGCTCTTCCTCGTTCCGAAGTTCCACGTCGATGACGCCGGCAACATCGGCGAGCGCAACGGCGTCCAGTGCGTCGGCCTCGAGCACAAGATGGGCATCCACGGCAACGCCACCTGCGTCATGCAGTACGAAAACGCCAAGGGCTGGCTGATCGGCGAAGAAGGCCGCGGCATGAACAACATGTTCGTTGTCATGAACGAAGCCCGCCTCGGCACCGGCCTGCAAGGTCTGGCCATCGGTGACGCCGCCTATCAGCACGCCGTAGAGTTCGCCAACGACCGCCTTCAGTCGCGCTCGCTGACCGGTCCGAAGAACCCGGACGGTCCGGCTGACCCGATCATCGTCCACCCGGACGTGCGTCGCATGCTGCTGGAATCGAAGGCCTATGTCGAAGGCGGTCGCGCCTTCATCCTGTGGACCGCGCTGCAAGCCGACCTGCAACACTCCAAGGACGAAGCCGTTGCCCAAAAGGCCAACGACTACATGGGTCTGATCACGCCGGTCCTGAAGGCCTTCCTGACCGACCGTGGCTTCCACGTCGCGTCGCTGGGCATGCAGGTTCACGGCGGTTCGGGCTACACCGAGCACTTCCAGGCCTCGCAGTACCTGCGTGATGCCCGCATCACCATGATCTACGAAGGCACCAACGGCATTCAGGCTCTGGACCTCGTTGGCCGCAAGCTGCCGGCCAAGGGCGGCCGCGCCATCATGTCGTGGTTCGGCGACATCGACGCCTTCGTCTCGGAAAACTCGGGCAACGAAGCCATCAAGTCGTATGTCGACGGTCTGGCCGACGCTAAGGCCAAGCTGCAAGAAGGCACCATGTGGCTGATGCAGAACGGCATGGCCAACCCCGACAACGCCGGTGCCGCCTCGACCGACTACCTGCACCTGTTCGGCCTGACCGCCTACGCCTACATCTGGGCGCAGATGGCCAAGGCTGCCCAAGCCAAGATCGACGCAGGCGACACCGATCCGTTCTACGCCAACAAGCTGAAGACGGGCCGCTACTTCGTCGAGCGCATCCTGCCGGATGCCGCGGCGCACCTGACCAAGCTGAAGACCGGCGCAGAAGTCCTGATGGACCTGGAAGCCTCGGCTTTCTAAGCTGAAACGGACAAGGGCCTTTCCCCAACGGAAAGGCCCTTTTTCTTTACCCCGACGACCTGCCGACACCACCAGCCCGCCACCAGAAGAGCGGACGGTGCCAGAGAGGAATGCCAATGAACGCCCTGAACCTGCCGACCCCGTCCTTCATGCAGGACGAAGACCTGATCCTGTTCAACGACAGCGTCTCCAAATGGGTGGCCGAACATGCCCCGCCCGAGAAGGTGACCCAGTGGATCGCGGATTCCTCGGTGCCGCGCGGCCTGTGGAATGCGGCGGGTGATGCCGGACTTCTGGGCGTCTCCATGCCCGAGGAAGACGGCGGATTCGGCGGTGACTATCGCCACGAGGTGGTGATCATGAACCAGCTCGGCTGGCAGGGTGCCGACCATTTCGGCATCTCGCTGCACAACGCCATCGTCATGCCCTACATCTGGCACTACGGCACGGCCGAGCAAAAGGCCCGCTGGCTGCCGCGCCTGCAAACGGGTGAACTGGTCGGGGCCATCGCCATGACCGAGCCGGGTGCCGGATCGGACCTGCAGGGTGTGAAGACCACCGCCATCAAGAACGGCGACCATTATGTGCTGAACGGCTCCAAAACCTTCATCACCAACGGCCAACTGGCCAACTTCATCATTGTCGTGGCCAAGACCGACCCGTCCGAAGGCGGCAAGGGTATCACTCTGATCGGCCTTGAAACCGACGGTGCCGAGGGCTTCGAGCGCGGTCGCAACCTGCACAAGATCGGCATGGAGGCCAATGACACCTCCGAACTGTTCTTCAACGATGTGAAGGTGCCGCTGGAAAACGCCATTGGCGGTTCCGAAGGTCAGGGCTTTATCCAGCTGATGCAGCAACTGCCGCAGGAACGCCTGAACATCGCCGTTCAGGGCTGCGCCGCCGCCGAGCGCGGCCTTGAGGCTACCCTTGCCTACGTCAAGGAACGCAAGGCCTTCGGCAAGCGCGTCATCGACTTCCAGAACACCCAGTTCAAACTGGCCGAGGTCAAGACCAAGCTGACCGTCGCCCGCGTCTTCGTGAACCACTGCATCGAACAACACCTGCAGGGCAAGCTGGATGCCGCCACGGCGTCGATGGCCAAATACTGGGTCACCGACATTCAGGGCGAGACCATCGACGAGATGCTCCAGCTGTTCGGCGGCTATGGCTATATGAACGAATACCCGATCGCCCAACTGTACAAGGACGCCCGCGTCCAGCGCATCTACGGCGGTACCAATGAAATCATGAAGCTGCTGATCTCGCGCACGCTGTAAGCGTCGAAATCAAAGTCGGAAACGACCAACGGCCCGCAGGTGTCACCGCCTGCGGGCCGTGTGCATTTTAACTATAAGCGGAACAATAGCCTCCACTGCCGCGCTTATGCCCTGTATCGACAAGGAGGATGTCAAATGTCTACCGAGCGACGCATTGAACACCCGGACGGCAGCGTAGAGACCGTCACCACAAACGAGACCCCCACCACCGTCGTGACCGAGAAGAGCGGTGGCGGCATGGGCATTCTGGGTATTCTTGTAGCCATCATCGCCATCGGCGTCGTCGGCTATTTCCTGTTCAACATGAGCCAAAGCAAGCAGGTGGAAAGCAACGCCATCGCCGGCGCTGCCGAAAGCATCGGCAATGCCGCCGACAATGTCGGCGAAGCGGCCCAGCGCGTGGTCCCCGCGTCCCAGTAAAGCCATAGCCCCCAAATCGGCAGGCTCTTCACCTTAGCCCCCGCCGTTGAGCCTCCCGTAACGGGCGCGCAGCCGACCCAGCCTGCGCGCCCGTTTCCCCATGCGCAGGGTGAACGCGAGGGCCCCCTCCACGTTCTTCCTGTCACGCGCCTATGGGCCTCATGAGAGGATCGACAAGGCCATCATCGAACCCGGCCCGCTGGAGAGGCTGATCCTCTGGGCCAAAAACGTGCTGGCCAAGAGTGCGTCGATCGCCACGAGACCAAGCCCGCAACAGACATCACGCAGGGGCAAAGCGCCCCAGGTCATCTGGACCCACGAACTTGATCGCGAACGCCGCATCATGCATCGCCCGCCCCGACGGACTGCTGTCGTTTCGCGAAATGAAGCTCGTCAAAAACGGGCCGGCCGTCTTCGATGTCCCAATCTATGAGTCCGGCCTTTACAACGACATCGAGGAAATCACCCTCGCCTTCTCCCGCTATATGGATGAGCAGGCCCAGCGCCCTGTTTCCTGATCCGGTGCATTTCCAAATGGACGAAAAGCGCGATATTCAGCGCCCATGATCCGTCTGCACGTCACTGCCCCGCTGGCCGAAGGCCATGCTGTTGCCCCCACCCTCGACCAGTCCCGCTATCTGACGCAGGTCATGCGCCTGAAACAAGGCGACGACCTCCTGCTGTTCAACGGTGAGGATGGCGAGTGGCGGGCCGAGGTGCTGGAAATCCTCAAAAAGGGCGTGATCCTGCGCTGCGTGGAAAAGACCCGCGATCAGGCGTTCGGCCCCGATCTGGAACTGATCCTTGCGGGCATCAAAAAGGCCCGCGTCGAGACCGTGGTCGAAAAGGCCGCGGAACTGGGTGCCAAGACCGTGCAACTGGTCATCACCCAACGCACCAATGCCGAACGCATCCGCCTCGACCGCCTCGACGCCATCGCCGAGGAAGCCGCCGAACAGACCGGACGCCTCGATGTTCCGGTCGTGCATGAATCGAAAAAGCTGGCCGACATCATCAAAGACTGGCCCGAAGGCCGTAAGCTGATGTTCTGCGACGAGACGGGCGGTGATCCGGCCATCGACGCCCTCCAGAAAGCAGGAGGCGGCGCTTGGTCGATCCTGATCGGCCCCGAGGGCGGCTTCTCGCCCGAAGAGCGCGAAATGCTGCGCGCCCTGCCCTTCACCACCGCCGTCTCGCTTGGCCCGCGCATCCTGCGCGCCGACACCGCCGCCATCTCTGCCATGACGCTGTGGCAATACGCGGTTGGGGATTGGGAACGATAAGTTTCCAAAGGGGCTTGTGAAGCGGGCGCGGGTTGCGCATCTAACCCGCAACTACAGGGGTTACACATGGCTGATTACGCGCCGCTCACCAAAGAACAGCTGATCGAAACCATCAGCCGTGGCGAAAAGCCCGCCGACCAGTGGCGCGTGGGTGCAGAGCATGAAAAGTTCGGCTTCGACCGTTCGACCCTGCGCCGTCCGGCCTATGAGGGCGGCAATGGCATCAAGGCCATGCTCGACGGCCTGACCCGCTTCGGCTGGGCTCCGGTCTATGAGGGCGAGAACGTCATCGCTCTTGAGCGCAAGAATGCCGAGGGCTTTTCCGCCTCCATCAGCCTTGAACCGGGTGGCCAGTTCGAGTTGTCAGGTGCGCCCCTGGCCACCATGCACGACATCTGTAACGAGACCGGCCAGCACCTGATGGAGGTCAAACAGGTGGCCGACCAGATCGGCCTCGGCTTCCTCGGCGTCGGTTTCGACCCGATGTGGAAACGCGAGGACGTGCCGGTCATGCCCAAGGGCCGCTACAACATCATGCGCACCTACATGCCCAAGAAGGGCAAGCTGGGCCTCGACATGATGCTGCGGACCTCGACCATTCAGGCCAACCTCGACTTCGCCGACGAAGCCGACATGGTGATGAAGTTCCGCACCTCGCTGGCGCTGCAACCCATCGCCACGGCCCTGTTCGCCAACAGCCCCTTCATCGAGGGCAAGCCCAGCGGCTTCCTGTCCTCGCGGGCCAATGTCTGGACCGACACCGACCCCGACCGCACCGGCATGCTGGACTTCGTCTTCCAGGACGGATTCGGCTATGAACGCTATGTCGATTACGCACTGGGCGTGCCGATGTATTTCGCCAAGCGCGGCGACACCTACCACGACCTGTCGGGTCAGGATTTCCGCGCCTTCATGGACGGCAAGGTCGATGCCCTTCCGGGCGAGCGCGCCACCATCAAGGACTGGGCCGACCACCTGACGACCCTCTTCCCCGAGGTTCGCCTGAAACAGTACCTCGAAATGCGCGGTGCCGACGGCGGCCCGTGGAGCCGTATCTGCGCCCTGCCCGCCCTGTGGACCGGCATCTTCTATGACGCGCCGTCGCTGGCTGCCGCATGGGACCTGTGCAAGGACTGGGCGATCGAGGACCACGAGCGCCTGCGCCGCGATGTCACGCGCCTGGGCCTGAAGGCCGAGGTCAATGGCCGCAGCGTCCGCGACGTGGCCGTGGACATGGTTGCCATCGCCAAGGACGGCCTGAAGAACCGCAACCGCCTGTCCGCCGGCATGGTGGACGAGCGCGGCTACCTCGGCGAGCTGGAAGAGATCGCCGACAGCGGCATCACCCCCGCCGAGCGCCTGCTGGACCTGTACAACGGCGAGTGGAAGGGCGACCTGTCGCGCCTCTACCGCGACTTCGCCTACTGACCCACCTCTCCGGCCGGTCACAGCTTGTTCATAACGGCAAGCCTGCCTGCACGCGCATGGCCCTTGCCGACTGCCGGTTTTCGACGCTAAGTCTTTCTAGAACAGCGTGAACTCACGCATTCGGGAGGGGCTAGCTATGGCGCGTACCGCACTTGTGACCGGTGGAACCCGAGGGATTGGCAAGGCCATCGTCCAACGCCTCAAGGAAGACGGATTTCAGGTCGCCGCCGGTTATTCCGGCAATGACGAAGCTGCCCGCCAGACGGCCGAGGAACTGGGCGTCATGGTGGTCAAGGGCAATGTCGGCTCGTTCGAGGACTGCGCCCGCGCCGTCGCCGAGGTCGAGGAACGTTTTGGCCCTGTCGATGTGCTGGTGAACAATGCCGGCATCACCCGCGACGGCTTCTTCCACAAGATGCAGCCCGAACAGTGGTCCGAGGTCATCCGTGTGAACATGGATTCGGTGTTCAACATGACCCGTCAGGTCATCAACGGCATGCGTGACCGCAACTGGGGCCGTATCGTCAACATCTCCTCGATCAACGGCCAAAAGGGCCAGATCGGCCAAGCCAACTATTCCGCCGCCAAGGCGGGCATGATCGGCTTTACCAAGGCTCTGGCGCTGGAGAACGCCCGCAAGGGTGTGACGGTCAACTGTATCGCGCCGGGCTATATCGACACCGACATGGTCGATGCGATGGATCCCAAGGTCCTTGAAGGCATCATCGCCCAGATTCCGGTCGGGCGCCTTGGCAAGGGCGAGGAAATCGCCGATATGGTCGCGTGGCTGTCCGGCGAGCGTGCTGGATATGTCACAGGCTGCACCCTCTCTCTCAACGGGGGCCAGTACCTCGTAGGGTGACGCGTGTTTTGCCTAAAATCTGCCGCGCCGCAGGCGGACAAATAACCCCATGACCTGTGTGGCTGTGCCTCAAGCGGAGAATCCGCGTGCGCTGCAAGCCGGAACCTCAACCGTTCCGGACGCTATTTTGCGCGCCCAACACAGTGCGGTTGCGATGCTCAGCCTTGGCCTGTGTACCGCGTCGGTTCTTCTGTGCTGTGCACCCTCGGCCCATGCCCAGCAGACCGCCAACGCCATTCGCGGCCACGCCCATTACGAATATGAGCGCCCGGTCCGGCCCCAGCCCGTCACGCGCACCACCCCTGCTCCCGGCCGCTATACGGCGGCGACGGGCCAGACCTTTGCGCTGGGCCATTCCGGCAATCTGCTGCTGCTGCGCTTTGACCGCTCGAACGAGACGTGGGTGCTGCGCCCGTCCTCGGCACCGCGCGGCGACACCATCTATCGCAACGATGCGGGCGCGCAGGTCCTGCGTGTGACCTCCGGCGGTGGCTTGACCCTCTATTCGCCGCGCAGTCCGGGCGGCTCGCCCGTCTCTTCGCTGGGCGGCACCGCCCCGAACCTCGAGCCGCAATCTCTGGGTCCGGTCCAGATGTTCAACCTGATGACGCGCCGCTCGGGCCTCATCAGTGACGCTCTGGGCCGTCTGGTCCAGATCAATGTCTCCGGCGACGGCTCGGAGGCCCTGTGCCTCGAAGCCCTGATTGTGGCGACCGATACCGTCATCCGCATCGCCCGCTCGCCCAGCGCCAAGCCCTTCCTTGATCGCCTTCGCGTCATCACTATCGTCGAGGGTGGCCGCTCGGCCGTGACCTATCAGCGCGGCGAGCTGCGGATCGTGGTCGATCCCTCGCGGGGCGCAGCGGGTCGCCCGTCGTCTGCCCGTATCATCCGCGCCATCATCCCGCAGGACTGATCCGGATCAGCCGCTAAAGCCATCCTTGGCGGCGCGGCGCTCGGCGAAGGTCGCGACATCTGCCGTCAGGAACGGGTTGAAGCGTTTCTCCACGCCCACCGAGGTCGGCACTGTGGCCTCGCCCCGCTCGCGCTTGGCAAAGATCGCCTCGCAATGGGCCACCAGCTCCGGCTCCTGCGACAGGCTCAGGGCAAACCGCGCATTCGATGCCGTATATTCATGCGCGCAATAAACGGCCGTCGCCTCGTCCCACGACGCAATGTGCTGCAGGCTCTCCCACATCTGCTCGGGCGTGCCTTCAAACAGACGGCCACAGCCCAGCGCAAACATCACATCCCCCACAAACGCGACCTTCTCCTCGACCGCATGGAAGACCACGTGGCCGAGCGTGTGTCCGGGGGCCTCGGCCACGCGGAAGACCGTCTCGCCCAGCTTCACCTCGGCCCCGTCATGGACCACGTGATCCAGCGGTGCCGCGCGCCTTACCTCTTCCGGCCCATAGATGACACAGCCGGTCTCCGCCTTCAGGCGCTCATTGCCCTCGGTGTGATCGGGGTGCCAGTGGGTGTTCAGGATCAGGTCCAGCCGCCCCCATCCCGACGCGGCCAGATCATCCAGAATGGCCTGTGCATCGGGCGTATCGACCGCCGCCACCATTCCGGTCGCCTCGTCGCGGACCAGAAAGCCATAGTTGTCAGAGCGGCACGGGAACTGTCGGATGCTGAGCGTCATATCGCCATCCTAGCCGATCCCCCCCGCATCAGCCTATAGTGCTGTCATGCGGCGCAGTGTAGACGAGCTTCGGGCCTTTTACGGCGACCCCAAGGGGGCGCTGGTCCGCCGCATTCTAGCCCAGAGGCTGGACGACGCATGGGGCACCGCCGACAACTGCGACATCCTTGGACTGGGCTATGCCACGCCTTGGCTGGGCCAGTTCACGGGCGCACGCCGCGTCATCGCCGCCATGCCGGGTGGTCAGGGGGCCGAGCCATGGGTGGCCGCCGCCCGCAACCGCACCACTCTGGTGGATGACCGCGCCCTGCCGTTCCCTTCGGGCCTGTTCGACCGCGTGCTGCTGGTCCACGCCATCGAGGAGGCCGACGATCCTCAGGCCCTGCTGAATGAAGTCAGCCGCGTCCTGTCACCCAATGGCCGCGTGATCGTGGTGTCGGCGGCACGCGGCGGCATTTGGGCACGAACCGAAAGCACGCCCTTCGGCCATGGCCGTCCGTCGTCGCGCAAACAGATGGAGGGCCTGATCCGCCGCTCCGGACTGGAACCGCGCGCATGGTCACAGGCGCTGTACACCCCGCCGTGGCGCGCCGCCCTGCCTCTGGCCGAGGGGATCGAACAGTTTGGCCGCCTGATCCTGCCCGGCACCGCGGGCCTGATCATGCTGGAGGCGGGCCGCCGCACCTATGCCCGCTCGCGACCGCGCGGCAATGCGATCACCGCGCTCAATCCCGTTCCTGCCCTCAATCCGGTCGGCGCGCGGTCCCTGCCTCACGCAAAGATGTCCGCGACGGATGCCGCCACACGCCGTTCGCATCTGGTCCAACGGGCCGAACCCCTCTATGTGGGCGATCCATGCACCGACTGATCCTGATGCGTCACGCCGAGGCCGATGGCCGCGCCCCCGAAGGTGGCGGCGATAAAGATCGCCCCCTCACCCCCAAAGGCCTTCAGGACGCCGCCCGCATGGGCAAGGCTCTGGCCGAGCGCGGCTTCCGCCCCGATCTGGCGCTCGTCTCCGCCGCCGTCCGCACCCAGCAGACGTGGGAACAGGTTCAGGACGCCATCGGCGATGTCGAGGTTCAGGTTCTGGACCACCTCTACGATGCTCCCGCCCGCACCCTGCGCGACGAGGTCGAGATCAACGAGGACAATGAGGGCTGCGTCATGGTGCTGGCCCACAATCCGGGCATCCATCAGCTGGCCGTCGATTACCTGATCGAAAGCGCCGCCTCGCCCGCTGTTCTGGACCGTTTTGCCGGCGGCTTCCCCACCGGTGGCTGCGCCGTCTTCACCGTGGATGCCGCAGGCCGCCCCTCCTACGAAGGCTGGCTGACCCCAGCGTCCGTGTAACCTAAGGGCACCGCAATGCTGCCGACCAAGGCGTTCAAGATCCTCTCCGCATCAGACTGGCGCCAAGCCCTTGCCGAGGGCCAGTACAACGGCTCCGTCGTCGACAAGGCCGACGGCTATATCCACCTGTCCACTCTGGACCAGTTGGAAGGCACGGCGGCCAAACACTATGCGGGCCAGTCGGACCTGATGCTGGTCGAGGTCGACCTCGATGCCCTCGGCGACACTCTCGTGTGGGAACCGTCCCGTGGCGGTGCCCTGTTTCCGCACATCTATGGCCCCCTGCCCGTCACGGCGACGTTCGGGGCCCAACCGCTGTCGGTCACCGACAGCGGCGAAATGATCCTTCCCGAACAGGCTGACTGATGCCCGCTACCGATCTGGGCACTGCCCTGCTTCGCCGCCTCGACCCCGAGATAGCCCACCGTGCTGCCATCCATGCCGCGCGGCTGGTGCCCCTGCTCGCCGCGCCCAAGGATGATCCCGCGCTGGCTGTCACGATTGCGGGCCTGACCTTCCCCAACCCTGTCGGTCTGGCCGCAGGTTTGGACAAGAACGGCGAAGCCCTGCACGGCCTCGCCCGCATGGGCTTTGGTGCCGTGGAATGTGGCTCGGTCACCCCCCGTGCCCAGCCGGGCAATCCCAAGCCCCGCCTGTTCCGCCTGGTCGAGGATCAGGCCGTCATCAACCGCATGGGCTTCAACAACGATGGGCTCGAGCCTTTTGCCGCCCGCCTGAAAGACCGCCCGCGCGGCGTGCCGATCGGTGCCAACCTCGGTGCCAACAAGGAAACCGAGGACAAGGCTGCCGACTATGTCACCGGCCTGAAGCGTCTGGCGGGTCTTGCCGACTATTTCACCGTCAACATCTCCTCGCCCAATACGCCAGGCCTGCGCGCCCTTCAGGGCCGCGAGGCGCTGGACGACCTTCTGGGCCGCATCAATGAAGCCCGCCCGTCGGACGGCGCTCCGGTCTTTCTCAAGATCGCGCCCGACCTGATCGGTGAGGAGATCGGCATGATCGTAGAGGCCTCGCTGGCCCACAGGATCGACGCCCTGATCGTCTCCAACACCACGCTGGAACGCCCCGACCATCTGAAGTCGTCTTTCAAGGGCGAGACGGGCGGCCTGTCGGGTGCGCCGATCAAGCCTTTCGCCCGCCGCGCCCTGCAAGCGGCAGCCGAGGCTTCCCAAGGCCGTCTGCCGCTGATCGCCGTCGGCGGTATCGACAGCGGTGCAGAGGCCTATGAACGCATCCGCATGGGTGCATCGGCGGTCCAGCTCTATTCGGCTCTGGTCTATCGCGGCCCGTCGCTTGTGACGGATATCAAGCGCGACCTGCTGGCCCGCCTGAAGGCAGACGGCTTCACCTCACTGTCGGAAGCAATTTCCGCATAACGTTGACAGTCCATTAGGGCTCATCGCGCATACTCCTGCCCACAGGATCGGTCGGGGGACCAAAAATCCTGTTGAAACAGGAGCGTGGGGGACCATGGCCTTGGCCAGTGATTCAACGCAGACCCATCCTTATGGCTGGAGCAATGCCATTGCTTCACGCCATCGCACGATCAGCCATCGCGTCTGCGCGGCGGCTGCCGCCGCTGTTGTCACGGCACCGATCATCGGCATAGCGCCCATTCTGGGCTGGCTCTGTGCCTATCTGGTCGTGCTGCTGATGGAACGCTACGTCATCCGCACCCAGTTCGCGCAAGGGGATTCAGGTCCGCGCGGGCTCAGGGGCTTCCTCTACGATTCCATCCTCTTCACCTCCTCCACCACCTTTGCGTGGATGGCCCTGCCGCTGTGGTATGTCGGCGGTGTCTATGGCGGCATCTGCGCGGTCATCTATCTGGCCGCCGGGATCGTCCAGTCCGTCACCCATGGCGCATCGTCCCTGCGTGTCGTCGCCCTGACCGCCACGCCGTGTGCCGTCACCCTGCTGGCGGCCCCGTTCTTCGTGCGCCAACTGGGGGCGGACCAGAACACCATGCTGGCGGTCGGAACGGCTTGCGTCGTCTTCCTCGGCATCTGTCAGGTCGCGGCCCGTCGCCAGCACGAAGCCGACCGTGCCCAACGCCAGGCCTATGAGCTGGCCGAGCGCAAACGGATCGAGGCCGAGGCCGCCGTGACCGCGCGCACCAATCTTCTGGCCACCATCGCCCACGAACTTCGCACGCCCATCACCGCCATCACCACGGGTGCCGACAGCCTGCAGCACGATCTGAGCGCAGGCGGTCGCCAGCAGCTGGCCCTGATCAGTGACGCCGGAAAGATGATGAACAGCCTGCTGAACGACCTGCTCGATCAGGCCCGTATCAATGCCGGTCGCCTGACCCTGAGCGCCCAGCCGTTCGACCTGCGCCGCATGATCGCCCAGACTGTGCGCCTGTGGCATCCCGCCATCCGCGCCAAGGGGCTGAAGCTACGTCTGGAAACCCAGCGCGACCTGCCCCGCGCACTCATCGGCGACGAGATGCGCCTGCGTCAGGTGCTGAACAACCTGATCTCAAACGCGCTGAAATTCACGACCGAGGGGACCATCACCCTTCGGACCTCCAGCTTCCGCGACGAAGCCGAGAACCTCGCCCTGATCATCGAGATCGAGGACACCGGCAGCGGCATGTCCGAGGATCAGCTCGCCCGCCTCTTCACCCCGTTCGAACAGGTATCCGCCGACCCCAGCGCCATGCAGGGCGGCTCGGGACTGGGCCTGTCCATTTGCCGCGACCTGATGCGCCTGATGGACGGACGCCTGACCGCTCGCAGCCAGTCCGGCCGTGGCACCATCTTCACCGTGGCCGTCACCCTGCCCGAGGCCGAAGCCAGCGCCCTGCCCGTCCAGGCGCCCGAACGTGCCGCGCCCTATATCCCGCGCATCGTGCCGGTTGAGGCCATCCAAACGCCCGCACAGGTTCAGGCTCCGGCCCCGACAGCAGCGCCCGTCGCCGCGCCAGATCCCGCACCCGCCCCCGTCTCTGCCGAGACAGCCGAGAACGACAGTCTCAACGACACACCGCTGCGCGTCCTCGTCGTCGACGACCACGAGATCAACCGCCGCGCCATCCAGCTCATCCTGCAATCCTTCGACTGCGATATCAGCATGGCCGCCGATGGCCGCACGGCGCTGGAACTGGCCTCGCACACGCCCTTTGACGTCATCTTCATGGACGTGCGGATGCCCGAACTGGATGGCCGCGAGACCACCCGCCGCCTTCGCAAGGCGGGCGGTCCGAACGCCTCCACCCCTGTCATCGCCGTCACCGCGGACAATGCGCCCGAGGACCAGATGGCCTGTGCCGCCGCCGGCATGACGGCCTATCTGTCCAAACCCCTGACCCCTGCCAGCCTCATCGCCACCCTTCAGGCGACACTGGAAAAAGCCGAACAACAGGCCGCCGCCTGACGCGCAAGAAAAAAGGAGCGCCCGTATCCGGACGCTCCTTCTTCAAGCTCTAACGGCTCTGACGCTTACAGTTCGCCGATCAGGAACTCTGCCGACGAGACCTTGAACTCGCCGCCTTGCTCGACGTTCAGCTTCTCCACGACGCCGTCCTTGACCAGCATGGAATAGCGCTGCGAGCGCTTGCCCATGCCAAATCCGGTGGCATCCAGCGCCAGACCCAGAGCGTCCGTGAACTCGCCATTGCCGTCGGCCAGCATGACGATGTCGTCGCCGTTCAGGCCATTGGCCTCGGCCCAGGCCTTCATGACAAAGGCGTCGTTGACCGAAACACAGGCCACGACATCGACGCCCTTTTCGTTCAGCACCGACAGATTGTCCTTATAGCCCGGCAGGTGGCGCACCGAGCAGGTCGGGGTAAAGGCACCCGGCACCGCGAACAGGGCCACGGTCTTGCCCGCGAAAAACTCTGCCGAGTTCACCGGCTGGGGGCCTTCGGCCGTGGCGCGGGTCAGTTTGACGTCAGGAAGACGGTCGCCGATCTGGATGGTCATGGGATTTCCTCCGCATACCGTCGCCAGCACATCCGGCAACAGTTTCCCAAACAACATAGAGGCCGAACCCTCTTCGCCAAGTCACCGCGACCATAAATCTGCATGTCGATTGTCGATTTCCGGGCGAGGCAAGTCGTCCCACTTGCCTCGACGGCCCTCTGACCCAACTATAGGGGTATGAGTTCAGTTTCCCCCCACGACGACATCGCTGCTCCCAACTGGCCATCGCTGGCCGGCCAACTGCTGGTCGCCATGCCCGGGATCGATGACGAGCGTTTCGAGCATGCCGTCATCCTGATCTGCACCCATGATGACGAACACGCCATGGGGCTGCGGCTGGACATGCCCGCGCCGGGCGTCGATCTGGCCTTTGTGCTGGAAAAGCTGGAAACCCCGACCCAGGGGGCCGATGGCCGTCCCGTCCTGATCGGCGGCCCGGTCGAGCAAGAGCGCGGCTTTGTCCTGCACACCGATGACTGGTTCAGCGAATCGACCAGCCTGCGCATCGAGGGCGGCCTGGCCGTCACCGGCACACGCGAAGCCCTGATCGCCATGGGCGAGATCACCGGCCCCGCCCGCTCGCAGCTGGTGCTGGGCTATGCCGGATGGGACGAGGGCCAACTGGAAGACGAACTGAACGACAATGTCTGGCTGACGATGGAAGCGGACCCGTCCTTCATTTTCGACGACGACCACGCCAGCAAATGGAGCCGTGCGCTGGCCAAGCTGGGCATCGACGCCGCCAACCTGTCGCCACAGGGCGGTCGCGCCTGATCTGAAGGCCTAGCTGCGCGCCTTGATCGGGGCCGCACCGTCGGCCAGCGATTCATTGAGATAGACCTCGGCCTCCTGCGCCGACAGCGCCGGTGCATAGCCAAAGCCCTGCCCGTAGTGACAGCCGTCCTGCACGAGCAGATAGGCGAGGCTGGCGTTCTCTACCCCCTCGGCCACCACTTCCAGCGACAGGTCGCGCCCGAGGTTGACCACCGAGCGCACGATCTTGGCCGAGCTTTCGTCCTTGTCCATGGTCAGAACGAAATAGCGGTCGATCTTCAGCGTATCGAACGGCAGACGCGCCAGATAGGACAGCGACGAGAAGCCGGTGCCGAAATCATCCAGCGCCAGCGACGCCCCGACCTCGCGCAGCGATGTCAGCACAGCGGCGGCCTTCACCGGATCGCGCATGATATCGCTCTCGGTCACTTCCAGCTTCAGCGCCCCCTTGGGCAGACCACTGGTGCCGATGATGTCGGCCACGTCTTCCACCAGATGCGGACGCTCGATCTCGCCCACCGACAGGTTCACGCTGCAGAACAGCGACCCTGCCGACGGATGGCGGGCCAGCCACTCGGCCAGCTGACGCGCCGCCTGACGCATCATCACCAGACCCAGCTCGCCCATCAGACCCATTTCCTCGGTCAGGGACAGGAACTCGTCCGGCGGCACCAGTCCGCGCTGCGGGTGACGCCAACGCGCGAGGGCCTCGAAACCGGCCACCGCCCCCGTAGAGAGGTTCACGATCGGCTGATAAAAGGGTTCGATCTCGCCACGGCTGAAGGCGTTGCGAAGCTCGCTCTCCAGCGCCAGACGCGACAGGCTGTCATTCTCCAGCGCACGGCCATAGGCCGCCGCACCGCCGCGCCCTGCGGCCTTGGCCCGCTCCAGCGCCAGCGAGGCCCGTCGCAGCAACTCTCCGGCTGCCGGTGCCTCCGGCCCGCCTTCACAGGTCACCGCCCCGATGGCGACGGTCGGATAAATGTCATAGCCCGCCACCGACATCGGCAGTTCCAGCGCCTCGCGCAGCCGCTCTGCCGTCGCATTGACGCTGGCCAGACGGTCGCGCTTCACAAAGACAGCGAACTCGTCCTCGCCGATACGGGCGGGCGCACATTCACACGGAAAGGCGGTCGACAGACGCGACCCCAGCGTGGACAGCACCAGATCCGCCCTCTCCGGCCCCAGCGCCTCGTTCAACCGCTTCAAACGGTCCAGATCGGCGACAACCAGTTCATAGTCACCCGGCGTCGTCAAAGTCTCGGCCACACGGCCAAGGAAGCTGCGACGGTCCAACAGATGGGTCAGCGGACACATCCCCGTCCCCGCCATCCGGTGTTCCAGCGTCACAATGCCTGCGGCCCTCAGGCCGTCCTCAAGCCAGACCCCGCGCCACAGACAGGTCTCGGACCCGCGCATACGCAATCTGACGGAAATCTCGGTGCCTTCCTCGCGCGGCTTCAGCAGGCGCTCGGCCAGCGCACGGTCCTGCGGCAAGGCCATGGCGACAAAGGTCGCGGCGGAACATTCGGGTGCCAGAGGCCCCAGCCCCAGCGACAGGGTCGCCCCGCCAAAGCTGATGCTGTCCTGTGCCGGCGTCCAGACCCACAGCGCCGACTCGGCAGCCGCCAGAGCCTCGAGGGCCATAGAAGGGTCCCAAGCCATAACTCTCGAACGGCTGTTCAAATCCGCCTCATACGATGCGCTCTGGCCGCGGCCGCCCCCCTAGGTCGGACTCCAGAACTGCAAACAGGATATGGTCTGCCCAAAGGCCGTTAATTTTCAAATAAGCCTTGGCCAGTCCCTCGCGGCGGAAACCCGATTTCTCGAGCACGCGCTGCGAGGCATGGTTGTGCGGCACACAGGCCGCCTCGACCCGATGCAGCTTCAGATCGCCAAAGGCGAACTGCAGCATGGCCCCCACGGCGGCCGTCCCGCGTCCCTCGCCCGCATAGGGTTGCCCGATCCAGTAGCCCAGCGTCCCCGTCTCGGCGACACCGCGGCGGATGTTGGACAGGGTAATGGCCCCCACCAGAGCGTTGGTCTGGGCGTCCATCACAAAGAACGGATAGGCCGTGCCAAGCTCCATCTCGCGGGCATAGACCTGCAGACGGCGCTTATAGGCCGCGCGCGACAGGTCATCGACCGACCACGCGGGCTCCCACGGTTGCAGGTAATCGCGCGAGGCCTCGCGGATAGTCGCCCATTCCAGATAGTCGGATGGCCGTGGCGGGCGCAGAACCACACCCGCTCCCTCAAGAACGGGCCCCTCGTGTTCTGACTTCCAATCAAACAGGGCCATCGATCCTGTTTACGCCGTTCAGGGCTGGCTGCGAAAGCCCGCAGACGCCGCTTCAACTGTGGATGCAAAGGCTTTTCCGGCCTTGATCGCCGCCTTTGGCCCCAAAACCGCCGTCGCGGATACCCCCGGGGCCAGCAGATCACGCCCGAAATCACGCATATCGTCCGCCGTTACCGCTTCCAGCGAATCGGCCAGCTCGTCCGACGGCACCGGACGGCCCCAGACCAGCGCCTGCGTCGCGTGACGGCCCGAACGGTTGGCCGCACTTTCATCTGCCATCCACAGACCGGCCTTCATCACCGCCTTGGCGCGTTGAAGTTCCGCCTCGGTCGGGCCATCGGTAGCCAGTGTCACGACCTCCTCGGCGCACACCTTGGCCAGTTCTTCCGAACGCTCGGCCGCCGCACCGGCATAGATGCCGATCAGGCCGATATCGTTATACGGCTCCATATAGGCGTCGATGGCATAGGCCAGCCCCCGCTCCTCGCGGGCCGACTGGAACAGGCGCGAGGCCATGCCGCCGCCCAAGATCTCGGTGAACAGCCGCGCGGTCGGAATGCGATTCGACGTCGCCGCAGGGGACGGCAGCTGAAAGACCAGATTGGCCTGTTCGATCTTGCGGGCCATGCGGGCCTCGCCGCCGATAAAGGCCGCATCCTCGACTACGGGAGCAGGACCGGCCACCTCGCTGCCGAACCACGTCTCGGCCATCTTGAGGAAGTCGTCCTCGTCCACGCCGCCCGATACGGACACCACCATCCGCTCCGGTGAATACAGCGCCGCCCGCCATGCCGAGATCATCTCGCGCGTGACCGGCTTCAGGCTCTCGACCGAACCCAGAATCGGACGCCCCAGCGCCTGATCGAAGAAGGCCGTGGCCTGCGCCATTTCAAAGACGTGGTCGTCGGGCGTATCGAACGCCTCGGCGATCTCCTGCGCCACCACATCCTTCTCGCGCTCCAGCTCGACCGGATCGAGCGTCGGACGGAACACAAGGTCCGACAGCACCTGCATCGACAGTTCCAGCGCACCATCGACGCCGCGCACGTCAAAGGCGGTCCGCTCATAGCCTGTGGCCGCATTGATCGTGCCGCCCGTGGCCTCGATCCGCTCCACGATATCGCGCGCGCCCATGTCCCCTGCGCCCTTGAACACCAGATGTTCCAGGAAGTGCGACCAGCCCGACTGCGCCTCGCTTTCCATCCGTGCGCCACCGGCAACGGCAACGTTCAGGGCAAAGGTGCGGCGCTCGGCCAGAGGATCACAGATCAGGCGTACGCCGTTGGACAGCGTGTGAAGGCGGACAGTCAGGGGGTATTTCCTTGCAGATCGGTCGGTCGCATCAGGCGACGGCGAAGCAGCCCTATATAGACCCCGATCAGGACAACAGCGAGGCCGAACCATGTCGCCGCATATCCGGCGTGGTTGTTGCTGAAAGCGGCAGGCGGCACCGACGGATGCAGGCCCTCGACCTCGGGGTTCACATCGCTCTCTGCATAGACCAGCCACGGCGACAGTTCGCCCGTCACATCCAGCACCTTCGCCATGGCGGCGGCATCACGCCCGAAGAAGACATTGCCCTCCGGCGGCGGCGTCATGCTGGACGGCTTCACGACCTCTCGGACCACGCCCACGAATGACACCGGCATGGTGTCGCCCGCCCGCACCACAGGCCGCGCCGTCAGTTCCTGCGCGATGAAGCCACGGTCCACCAGAATGGCGCGCCCGTCCTCCAGCGGACAAGCAGAGATCAGGCGAAAGCCCGGCTGGCCCTCCTCGATAGAGCGCAGCTCGACAAAGGGGGCGGTGTTCAGCCCGCGGCACACCATCATCACCTTGCGGAACTCGGGCGCGTCGGACGCCAGCACCTGATCCACGGGCGCAGGCGGCGTCCCGGCCGCCCTGTCCGCCGCGGCGATCAGGTCCTCTTTCCACTGAAGCCGCTGGACCTGCCATGTGCCCAGCGACACCAGCGCCACCAGCGATGCCGCCGTCAGCACCGTCAGCACGACGGGAAAGCGCGGGCGTGCCGCCTTGGAGGGATCATTCGACATCAGGGATCCTTGCGGGTTCGCAGCATATTCAGGGCCGTCATCAACCCCTTTCCGGGGCGCATCAAGCCCCCCGCCACCAGTATGACCAAGGGCACCCAAATCACGAGGTTGAGCCACAGCGGCGGACGATAGGCCAGATTGAACGCCACCGCCGCCATGCCCACGGTTGCGCCCGTGATCTGCATGATGAAGGTCGCCGCCCCGTCGCCCGTCTCGATCTCGCGCAGCGGAAAGTCACAGGCCGCGCATCGCGCCTCGACCTTGAGCCAGCCGGAAAACAGCCGCCCTTCCCCACAGTTGGGACAGCGCCCGCGCACGCCCGCCCAGACGGCGGCCTTCCCCCTCAGCCTGTGTTCGCTCGTGTCCATACGGTACCCAAAAGAAAACGGCGCGGAACCGAAGCTCCGCGCCGTTCTGATATCAGATTTGGTCTGCGCCTATCAGCCGTAAACGACGTAGAGGAAGGCGAAGAGGAAGAGCCAGACCACGTCCACAAAGTGCCAGTACCAGGCGGCAGCTTCGAAGCCGAAGTGCTTCTGCGGGGTCAGGTGGTTCTCACCCAGATACAGACGCAGCAGGCAGACGGCCAGGAAGACGGTACCCACCAGAACGTGGAAGCCATGGAAGCCGGTGGCCAGGAAGAACAGCGAGCCATAGAGCTTCGAGTTCAGGGCCTCTTCGTTGAAGAACAGGTGGCCATGGATGATGTGGTAGTACTCATAGGCTTGGATGGCGGTGAAGATCGCACCTAGACCGACGGTCAACCACAGACCCAGCTTGGCACCCTTGCGGTCGCCCTTGATGATGGCATGGTGCGCCCAGGTCACCGTGGTGCCCGACAGCAGCAGGATCACGGTGTTCAGCAGCGGCAGGCTCCACGGATCCAGCAGCTCGACGCCCTTCGGCGGCCAGGTCGACCACGCCGCAGCGGTGTCGGTCCAGTTGCCGTATTCCGGGATCAGGGTGCGGGCTTCGTTGAAGATCGCCATGTCGAAGAACATCCAGAAGATGCTGGCGAACAGCATGACTTCCGAGGCGATGAACATAATCATGCCATAGCGCAGACCCAGTTGAACGACCGGCGTGTGGTCGCCCTGCTGGCCTTCCTTGATGACATCGCGCCACCAGCCGAACATGGAGTACAGAACACCGGCCAGACCGATGAAGAACACCCATTTGGTGCCTTCCGGCAGGCCGAACATGCCCTTCATCCAGATGACGGCGCCGGTCAGCATGACCACAACGGTCATCGAGGTGACGAGCGGCCAGGGGCTGGGGTCAACCAGGTGGTAGTCGTGTTGTGGTTTCGCGTGGGCCATTCCAGGGTCTCTGAATTAAGGCAAGAGTCGAGTTATCTAGGCCTATAGCGTTGCCTATCCGGCTTTGCCAATGCCTATTGAGGCTTAAACCGCAGGATCAAAACCTTTGGTTGGGTAAAACGTGTAGCTCAGCGTGATTTCCTTGATCCCGCGGCCTTCCCGATCCGTCGCCATTTCCGGCGCTACGAAATACTGGATGGGAAAGACCACCTCGGCACCGGGGGCAATCACTTGCCCTTCGAAGCAGAAGCACTGGAGCTTTTGGAAGTAAGGACCGGCCTTGTCAGGCACGACATTGTAAGCAGCCGTAGCGTGGATAGGCTCATCCGAGGTGTTCTTGACCTTGAAATAGGCCATGCCGGTTTCACCGATGCGCACGCGCTGGGTGGTCTGCTCCGGCACAAAGGTCATGGGCAGGTTGCGGACATTGGTGTCGAAATGGATCGTCACCATCTGGTCCAGTACTTCCTTGGGGGCCTCGGTGGCTTGGGACACCGTGCCGCCAAAGCCTGTCACCTGACAGAAGAGACGGTACAGCGGAACCGCCGCAAAGGCCGCACCGGTCATCGCCATCACACCGAACACACAGGCGATCGCGACCCAGTTCTTGCGGGCCGCAGCCTTGCGGCTGTTGTCCTCCCCCGCCGCCATCTTACGGACGCTCCGCGACGGCCACTTCCGCTTGCGGAGTGGAGGGTACAGCGCCAGCTGCAGCGTTGGCGGCCGCATCGGCGGCCTTGCGGGCTTCGTTATTGGCGTGCATGCGCGACACGGTGATCGCATAGACGGTGGCGATAAACACCAGCAGGCCCAGAGCGATGGCCACGTTACGACGCTTGCGCGCGCGGACCTGCTCGTCGGTCAGCTTTACGAACTCCGGCTGGGACTGGGTCATCAGACTTAGGCTCCGATCAGCGGCAGTTGCTCGACCAAGAGAGCCGAGAACAGCGCCATCAAATACAGGATGGAAAAAGCAAACAGGTTACGGGCAGGCTTGGCCTCGGCGCGCACGTCATACAATGCGGCTTCTCGCCCCACGGCCTCGGCCTTGTCAGGCTGGTCGCCCGCACGCGAGCGCCACAGGCGCAGCGCCAGATACAGGAACATCACACCGCCCACGATCGACACCACCCCATAGATGACGCCGCCCAGACCCACAAAGGTCGGCGCAATCGCCACCGGCACAAAGATCAGGGTGTAGAGCAGGATTTGCAGACGGGTGGACTTGGCCCCGCGTGCCACAGGCATCATCGGGATACCGGCCTTGGCATAGTCGCCCGCCGAATACAGTGCCAGCGCCCAAGAATGCGGCGGGGTCCACAGGAAGATAATCAGGAACAGCAGCCAGGCCTGCCACGGTGCAGCGCCCGTCGCGGCCGCCCAGCCGATCACCGGCGGGAAGGCCCCCGCCGCGCCGCCAATGACGATATTCTGCGGCGTCCGGCGCTTCAGCATCATCGTATAGAAAACGGCGTAATAGACGATGGTCAGGGCCAGCAGGCCACCGGCCAGCCAGTTGGTCGTCATGCCCAGCAGCATGACCGAAAAGACCGACAGAATGACGCCGAAAGCCATGGCGTCGTTCTTGCGTACGCGGCCTGCCGCAACGGGGCGGCCACGGGTGCGGCGCATCAGGGCGTCTGTCTCGCCCTCGATGGCCATATTCAGCGCGCCAGCAGCCCCTGCCCCCACAGCAATACAGATCACGGCCACGACCGCGTTCAGGATCGCCAGATGCCCGTGTGCAGCGATCAGTCCGGTCACAGCCGTAAACACGACCAGCGACATCACGCGCGGCTTCAGAAGCTGGAAGAAGTCTTCCGGCTGGGCGGTCGAAATAAGGGGGGCTTGGTGCTGGGTCATACTCATATAAGGCGAAGGCCGCCCTTCCGTATCACCGAAAGGGCGGCCTCTCCATTTTTTATCCCGGGAGAGGGATTAGTGGTGGTCGTCCGCCTTCACCACCGGCAGTTCGTTGAACTGGTGGTGCGGAGGCGGCGAGGACAGGGTCCACTCCAGGGTGGTTGCACCCTCGCCCCACGGGTTGGCTTCTGCCGGACGACGACGGATAGCCGCTTCCAGAAGCATGATCAGGAAGACGCCGACGCCGACGATGGTGATCAGATAGCCCATCGAGGAGACGTGGTTCCACAGGGAGTAGGCTTCCGGATAGTCGATGTAACGACGCGGCATGCCTTGCAGACCCAGGAAGTGCTGCGGGAAGAAGATCACGTTCACACCGACGAACATGATCCAGAAGTGCAGCTGGCCCAGGAACTCGTTGTACTTCACGCCGAACATCTTCTCGAACCAGTAGTAGAAACCGGCGAAGATCGAGAAGACGGCACCCAGCGACAGCACATAGTGGAAGTGGGCGACGACGTAGTAGGTGTCGTGCAGCGAGTAGTCCATGCCGGCGTTCGACAGCACCACACCGGTCACACCACCGACGGTGAACAGGAAGATGAAGCCGATAGCCCACAGCATCGGGGTCTTGAAGGTCAGCGAACCACCCCACATGGTCGCGATCCACGAGAAGATCTTAACGCCGGTCGGAACCGCGATGATCATGGTGGCAGCGACGAAGTAGGTGCGCAGCTCGATCGACATACCGACCGTGTACATGTGGTGAGCCCACACGATGAAGCCGATGAAGCCGATGGCGACCATGGCGTAGGCCATGGCGAGGTAGCCGAAGATCGGCTTCTTCGAGAAGGTCGAGACGATGTGCGAGATCATGCCGAAGCCCGGCAGGATCATGATGTACACTTCCGGGTGACCGAAGAACCAGAACAGGTGCTGGTACATGACCGGGTCACCGCCGCCGGCCGGATCGAAGAACGAGGTGCCGAAGTTACGGTCGGTCAGCAGCATGGTGATGGCACCAGCCAGAACCGGCAGCGACAGCAGCAGCAGGAAGGCGGTGATCAGAACACCCCACGCAAACAGCGGCATGCGGTGCAGGGTCATGCCCGGCGCGCGCATGTTGAAGATGGTGGTGATGAAGTTGATCGAACCCAGGATCGACGAGATACCGGCGATGTGCAGGGCAAAGATGGCCATGTCGAACGACGGACCGGCGTGGCCCATGGTCGACAGCGGCGGATAGGCCGTCCAGCCACCGCCGAAGCCGCGGCCCGGACCACCGTCCACGAACATCGAGATGCACAGCATGATGAAGGCGGCAACCAGCATCCAGAACGAGATGTTGTTCAGACGCGGGAAGGCCATATCCGGCGCACCGATCATGATCGGCGTGAAGTAGTTGGCGAAACCGCCCATCGTGGCCGGCATGACCACGAAGAACACCATGATCAGGGCGTGGGCCGTGACCGTGACGTTAAAGCCGTGCTTGGAGGCTTCCACGATACCCAGTTGCTGGATGATCGTGCCTTCCTTGAACAGCTGGATACCCGGCTCTGCCAGTTCCCAACGGATCAGGCCCGACAGGGCACCACCCACCAGACCGGTGAAGATGGCGAAGATGAGATAAAGAACGCCGATGTCCTTGTGGTTGGTCGAGAAGAACCAACGGGTGAAGAACCCCGGCATGTGATTGTCTGTTGCGCTAGCGCTAGCCATGAGTGTGCTCTCGCAAATCTATTATTGGGCCGCTGCCGCAGCCGGGGCTGCAGCAGCTTCGGTCGGGGCTTCGGTCGGGGCAGCAGCGTCTGCAGCAACCGGGGCAGCGGCTTCGGCGGCAGCCGGAGCAGCGGCCGGAGCCGCAGGCTCCGAACCCGGCATGGAGCCGCCCTTAGAGGCAACCCATGCTTCAAACTCTGCCTGGGTCACAACATTGACCTGGATCGGCATGAAGGCGTGGTCGACACCGCACAGTTCCGAGCACTGGCCATAGTAGATGCCGGTCTTCTCGGCCTTGAACCAGGTGTGGTTGGTCTTGCCCGGGATGGCGTCGATTTTCACGCCGAAGGCCGGAACGGCCACAGCGTGGATCACGTCGGCGGCGGTGATCAGCAGTTCGACGGTCGCGCCCACCGGCACAACGATCGGCTGGTCAGCGGCCAGACGGTACAGCTGCTTGGTCGTCTTGTCTTCCGGCAGTATGTTCGAGATGTATTCCGGCACCTTGTGGTCCGGATACTCATAGGCCCAGTTCCACTGGTTGCCCGTGATCTTAACGCGGACGTCCGGCTCCGGCATGTTCTCGTACGAGAACAGCAGGCGGAACGAGAACAGCGCAATCACCATCAGGATCAGGATCGGAACAACCGTCCAGATCACTTCGATCGTGGTGTTGTGGCTGAACTTGGCCGGCACCGGGTTTGCACGTTTGTTATAGCGGACAATGATCCACAGCAGCAGGCCCAGCACCAAAAGGCTGATACCGACGCACATCGGCAGCAGCACAGCCTGGTGGAAGAAGTGTACCTGATGCTTCAGAGGCGATGCTGCCGCCTGAAGACCAATACCGCCCGGGGTCGGCTGCCCCACAAGTTCTTGCGCCCAAGTCGGCGCAGCGACGAATGCGCCAAGCGCAGTCGTGGCGATACCCGCCCCGAACCGCGTTTTCGCTCGCGTGCCCATCCCCATTCGAGAAGTCCTCATAAACCGTTCTGCAGCAGACGCCTGCGAAGCAATCGCAAACGCGCTGAGGCCCGTTCGAACCGCAGCGTTTCGGCGGTCGTTATCGGACAAAATGGCCGTGGGCAAGGTGTCTGACACATTCCACCGCACAAGGTTGTTAGAAAGCCGATCATTAAAAGGTGTTCATGTTTTAATAGGTACCTTGCGTCGCAAGATACCTTGCGATACCGATTGTTCAGCAAACGAGGGAATGAAATGCCCGACACAATCGATATCCAACTGAAGAAAGGGGTCTTGGGCCTGTGCGTCCTTGCCCTGCTCGCCCGCAGCGACAGCTACGCCTACGAGATCGCTTCTCGCCTGTCGGATGCTATCGGAATGGGTGAAGGCACCATCTATCCGCTGATGCGCCGCATGCAGACCGATGGGCTGGTCGAGACCTATCTGGTCGAATCGTCCAGCGGCCCGTCCCGCAAATATTACCGCCTGACACCCAAGGGCCGCGAGGCTCTGGCCGCCCAGAGCGCCGAGTGGAAGGCCTTTGCCAATGCCGTCGGCGATCTGGTGAACGCCGCCGCCTCTGCCGAAACCATTTACGCGGGTGAACCGCAACCTGTTCTGGCCATCTCGGCCACGGGGTCCGACAAGGGAGCTGAATAATGAACCGCAACGAGTTCCTCGCCCGTCTCCGTCGTGGGCTTGTGGGCCTGACCAAGGCCGCTGCCGACGAAATCGTGGCCGACTATGAAGCCCACTTCGACGACGCCATCGCCGCCGGCCGTTCCGAAGCCGACATCTCGGCCGCCCTGGGTGATCCCGACCGTCTGGCCCGCGAACTGAAGGCGGAAGCCGGAGCCCAGGCCTGGGCGCAGCAGCCGACCGCCTCCAACGCCCTGGGTGCCGTGCTGGGTATTCTGGGTCTGGGTGCCATCGACATCCTGATCCTGCTGCCTCTGGTCCTGCCGGTGTTCGGCACCATCCTGACCTTCCTGGTCGCCGGTGTCGGTGTCTTCATCGCGGGTGGCGGCGTCATGGTTGTCGGACCGTTCGCCGGTCTGCCGGGCGGTATCTTCGCCGCCATCCTGATGGGCATCGGCCTCATGGGTCTGGGCGTCTTCATGATCGCGACCATGGTCATCCTGATCAAATGGCTGATCGACGCCACCATCTGGTACGCCCGCCTGCACTACCGCGTCGCCAAACCCGCCCTCGAACCGGCTAACGCCTGATCGCGGCCCTTAAGGACAAAGGAACACTCACATGATCCGCAATATGTTCATCATCGGGGCCTCGGGTCTGGTCCTCGCCATCGTCGGCATCGGCGGCTCCCTAGCCATGGGGGGTGCCGACCTCGCCCGCCACAGCTGGACCTGGGTCGTCGACGACGCCAGCGACAATGTCCGCATCGCCCGCGAGCCCCTGCCCGAGCTGGTCACGCGCCAGATCGAATGGCAGGCCACCGACAAGCTGGCCATCGACCTGCCCGGCGATGTGGTCATCATTCAGGACGATGCCGCCACCGGCATTACGGTCGAAGGCCGCAAGGGTCTGGCCGAGCGGGTGGTGCTGCTGAACGGGCGCCTGACGCTGGACGGCAACAGCCGCAGCGGTGACAACCGCGGCTATGTGGTCTGGGACAAGACGGGCCTGCGCTCCTTCAACGACGGCGACGGCCTGAAGGTCACCATCCGCGTCCCCTCGCTGAAGACCCTCGAGCTGTTCGGCAACTCCGATGTCGAGGTTCGGGGCTTCAACCAGCCCGAACTGAATCTGACCCTGACGGGCAATGCCGACATCGAGGTGATCGGCACGACCAACAAGGTCACGGTCGATGCCTCTGGCAACTCGTCCGCCGAACTGGACGAACTGCTGGGCAGCGATGCCATCATCCGCACCAGCGGCAACGCCGACGTCAAGACCGCCGCCAATGGCAAGGTCGAGATCGACGCTTCGGGCGACAGCAGCGTCCGCCTGACCCGACGTCCGGCAGAGCTGAAACAACAGCTCTCGCAGGAGGCAGAAGTCCGTCAGGACTGATCTCGCCCGCGACGCCTCTCCCCCCCCGTCGCACCCTAAAGAAGGCCCCGCCGATCCGGTTCCTGCTTCCGGTCGGCGGGGCTTTTTCTTTGCGCGCGCCCGCTCCCGCGCCTATCTAGCGGCTATGAGCAATACGCCTGTCTCCTCGCCCTCGCCCATTCTCGAAGCCGCCGGTGTCGATGCCGGTGACGCCCTGTCCATCCTGCAGACCGCGCTGGACGGTGCCGATGACGGCGAACTCTTCCTCGAAAAGACCGAGAGCGAGTCCCTGCTGTTCGACGATGGCCGCTTGAAGAGCGCCAACTATGACGCCTGCGAAGGCTTCGGCCTGCGTGTCGTCGCGGGCGAGACGGCGGGCTTTGCCCACGCCAACGAGATTTCCGCCGCCGCCATCGCCCGTGCGGGCGACAGCGCGGCACTGGCCAAGCGCGGCTACAGCGGCACCGCCGCCGAGGCGCCGCTGGCCACCAACCAGCGCCTCTATGCGCCAGTCGACCCGCTGCTCAACCCGTCCTTCTCGGACAAGATCGCCCTGCTGGCCGAGATCGACGCCTTCGCCCGCGCCCGCGATCCGCATGTGGTTCAGGTGTCGGCCTCCATCGTCGGCGAGCGCCGCAGCATCGACATCCTGCGCGGCGATGGCCAGATCCTGACCGACATCCGCCCACTGGTGCGACTGAACGTCTCGGTGACGGTCGAAAAGAACGGCCGCCGCGAAACTGCATCCTCGGGGGCCGGTGGCCGCGCCGCGTTCGAGGAATGGATCAAGCCGGAAAGCTGGCAGGGTCAGGTCGACAAAGCCCTGCGTCAGGCCATGGTCAACCTTGAGGCCATCGACTGCCCTGCAGGCGAGATGGACGTGGTCCTCGGCGCAGGCTGGCCGGGCGTGCTGCTGCACGAAGCCATCGGCCACGGCTTTGAAGGCGACTTCCACCGCAAGGGCTCATCGGTCTTTACCGGCAAGATGGGCCAGCGCGTCGCCGCCCCCGGCGTCACGGTTGTCGATGACGGCTCCATCGCCGACCGTCGCGGCTCGCTGTCGTTCGATGACGAAGGCACCCCGACCTCGCGCACCGTCCTGATCGAGGACGGCATCATGGTCGGCCTGATGCACGACCGCCTGTCGGCCCGCCAGCTGAACGCCCGCGCCACGGGCAATGGCCGTCGCCAGTCCTTCGCCCACCAGCCCATGCCGCGCATGACCAACACCTTCATGGAAGGCGGCAAGGACAAGTTCGACGACATGATCGCCTCGACCAAGCGCGGCCTCTATGCCGCCAACTTCGGCGGCGGTCAGGTGGACATCACCAACGGCAAGTTCGTGTTCCAGTGCACCGAGGCCTATCTGATCGAGGACGGCAAGATCACCACGCCGGTTCGCGGCGCCACCCTGATCGGTGACGGTGCCACGGCCCTGACCAAGATCGAGATGATCGGCGACGACTTCGCCTTCGATCCCGGTGTCGGCACCTGCGGCAAGGCGGGACAAGGCGTCCCCGTCGGCATTGGCCAACCCAGCCTCAAGATGGGCGGGCTCACCGTCGGCGGCACCGCCGTCTAAATCGAAAAGGCCACCCCCAGCGGGTGGCCTTTTTCTTTGGCCGCCTGCGCCCTGACAGTTTGTAACAGTTCCGCGCCCGCCCGACACGGCCACGCTTGAAACCATCACCGCCCCCGACAGTTTAAGATCAAACTTTGAGGGCTGATCAGATGAATCGCTTCGCGATTATGGCGTTGTCGGGCTTGGCACTGGCCGGATGTTCCGACCCGAAAGATGCGTCCAAGCGCAATTTCGAAAAGGTCATCAACGAATATATCGCACAGCATCCGCCGTGCATCGTGCTGCCCAACAGCAATGCGGCACCGGCCAATACCCAGCCCAGCGACTGGCCGCGCTACATCAGCATTGACGACAGCTCCCCTATCGAAACGCCGCTGCGCGCCCGATACGAGGCTCTGGTTCAGGCTGGCCTCGCCAACGGCACCGATGGCACGGTTCAGACCCAGCGCCTTTTTACTTCCGACACGGTCAAGGTTCGCATCTATCAACTGACCGACATGGGCAAGGCTGCAGCCAGCGAGGCCACGGGCGTCTGGGGCGGCAGCGGCACCCAGCTCTGCTTCGGCAAGCCCGAGGTCAAGTCGGTGAAACTCTTCACCGAACCGGCCCCCTCCGGCGCCGGCACGACCATCTCCCAGGTCGACTATAGCTTCACCGTCAACGATCTCCCCAGCTGGGCCTCGAACGCGGCCATGACCACCGCCTATCCCGAACTGAAAACCATCGTCGACGGTCCCGTCGACGACAAGGCCGTCCTCTACCTCACCAACGAGGGCTGGAAATTCTTCGACGGCAAATAAGGACAGCGCCCCCAGACGGCGAGACCTGGCAAAAGCAAAGGGCCACCGCATCACGGTGGCCCTTTCTATTTTACGGCCTATCGCACCAGATAGGCGATGACCTTCCAGTCACCGGCATCGTATCGCAGCACCACCGTCTCGACCGCGATGTCGTGGTTCTCGAACTGGCTCTGATACTGCTGAACGCCATAACGGCCTTCCGGCATGCCCTGCAGGTTCTCCGCGACACTGCCGGTCAGCTTTTCGCGGCCCAGCAATGTCCCAAGCCCCTCGCGCACCGGCTTGACGTTGGCTTCCCATTCCTGCGCCGACATATTCTCTTTGACGATTGGATCAAAGGCGGCGTGGCTGCCCGCCCAGTCATCGGCATCAATATATTTCAGCCAGTTGTCCGCCTCTGTGACCGCCTTGGCCGGAAGGGCGTCCGCCGCTTCGGCCGTGGCGGATTGCGACGGGCCCGACACCGTCACCACTCCCGTGGTCAGCGCGATAACAGAAGCCAGAATTAACAGCACAGGCATAAGTCCTCCGAGGATCAATGCGAGCCGCACCTTGCCGCCCGCTTTCAAGCCCCGTCTGTGCCCGCCGGATGCCCGATGATCTTCCCCAGATTCCTTGTTTCCAAGAAATTCGGGGTCCCCAGAATTTTTGTAGGTTTCCTGCTCAAAGGCCGCCAACTGCCGCGCCGCCGCCCGACTGTTGGGTGCATCCAGCTTGCGCCGCGCACTACGCAGATACTCGTTGACCGTATGCACTGACAGGCCCAGCACCTGCGCCACCGACTTGGCCTCGTGTCCGGCCACCAGCAAACGCAGCACGTCCTTTTCGCGGTCAGTCAGGGTCTCGAAAAGCTCGGCGTTCATCGTCCGTCGGTTTGGTCAAAAGCTTGGCAGTAGCGGCCCATTGTGCCCGAGGCAGCAGCCTGACTCAAAGCCATTCTCCGCAAATCGGCCATCACAGCCTGCCCTTGTCCATCATGGCCTGTTGCCACTTGCCGGGGGCCTTGTCGGTCCGGTGGACACAGCCGGACCAGCAACACGGGCGGCGCTTGCCCTCGCGCATCTCCTCCAGCGTCCGATGGATACGCTTCTGGCGCGTCGCCGCCTGCTTGGCATCCTCGACCCAGCAGATGAACTCATTGCGCCCCAGCGGCGTCAGCCCCTGCCACAGCGCGGCAACCTCCGCATCGCCACGCAACGCCTGCGCCAGATCGGACGGCATGTCGTGAACAACGCCGCCTGACAACGGGGTTTCGTCCTGCATCGGTCTTGCCTCCTGAACTCATGCACAAGCGAAGGGGCCATCGCATCCATCATTTGATAACACTGTTCGTCTTGTTTGCCTTCTCCCACGACAGGAAGACGCGATGTCCGATATCAGCCCCAGCCGCCCCCTCCCCCGCATCCTCGATGTGGTCGAGAAGTTCGTGGTGGCATTGCTGCTCTCGGCGCTGGCCTACCGCATCTTCCTCAGCATGGATGTGAATCCGTGGAACATCCTGTTCCTGATCGGCGAGGCGACGGTCGTCCTGTTTGTTCTCCTGCGGCGCGGGGCGGGCCTCATCTCCCTGCGGCCCGTGGATTGGGTCATCGGCTTTGCAGGCACCTGCCTTCCCCTGCTCCTGATCCCCAATGGTAATGGCTGGCTGGGAGCCGTGCCTATCCTCCTGGCCGGTCTGCTGATCTCCATCGGTGCCAAGCTGTCACTGCGCCGCAGCTTCGGCATCGTCGCCGCCAACAGGGGGATCAAAACAAGCGGCCTCTACGCCGTGGTGCGCCACCCGATGTATCTCGGCTACTTCCTGACGGAAGGTGCGGCACTGGCCCTCAACCCCTCGGTCTGGAACGCTTCAATCCTCACCCTCTGGGCGATCCTGCAGCTGTCCCGCATCCATGCCGAGGAACGCATCCTGATGCAGGACAACCGCTACCAACAGCATGCCGTACGCGTCCGATACCGCCTGCTGCCCTTCATCTATTAACGGGCATCCTCGACAACCGGCTTCCAGTCCGGCCCGTCGATCTCGTATCCGGCCGCCACCAGCTGATCCAGCACACCCTCCGCCTCACCCAGAGTGCGGATCGGCGCGACAGCCAGCGTAACGCCTTCATCGGCAATGGCGGTGGAAATGGCATTGACCCATTCGGTCCGCATCCGTCCGCGCACAGCCGGATCGCCCCAAGGCCAGCACTCGTCCATGACCGCATCGAAGGGCGAGGCCAGAACAGCCCGCACATCCAGATTGCGCCACGCCTCTGCGCGATCGGCCATGGCCCGGTCGCCATATTCCGCCGCCGCCATACCCGCACGCAGGCACGGAAGCTGGGTTTCCGGCGGAGAAGAGATCAGCGAGTCCACCAGTTCATTGCCGCGCACCACGCCGATGCTGTGCGTCTTGATGCCAGCCCGCCGCGCCGCCCGCTCGGCCACCCGCTCCACACGTGGATCGCGCGAGCCATCCTCGCCCGCCTTGCCGCGCACCAGATCCATCGCCACCATCAAGGGGCGGGTCCGGCGCCACGTCTCGTTGCGCTCGTCCGCCATCAGCGGCACCAGCCGCTGATAGTCCTCTGCCGGAATAACCTGATCCAGCGTCTGGCCATCGGGCAGCATCACAATGGTTCGCGCGCGCCACAAAATACGCAGGATGTCCGCAGGCGAGGCCCGCATGTCCTGCGAGAACAGCACGCGGTCCACACGCCGCACGGCGCTTTCCAGCGCCTCGTTCCGCCATTCAAAACCTCGCGGGACCTCGCGGATCATGCCTACAAGGATCAGGACACCTTCATCGCCCTTGCGCACCGTCCAGATCGGCAGCCCCGCACGCCGCGCCGAGACGACGACTTCCTCGACCTGAACCACATCTGCCTCGGCAGAGTGTTCCTGGGCCTGTACAGGCATGACAGCAAGCATGCTCAAAGTCATGCTGGCGGCGGCGGCGAACTTCGCGAAGTGCTTCATAGTGACCCCATGTAACACGTGAAATAAAATTTAGACATTACATGCTGTTAATGCCTTTCTTCGATTTAATGCAGCTGTCTGGATTGTAACTGGAGTAAGGCGACGCCTCGCTCCCATGGTGCGCCCAAGATTTCAACACGGGACACCAGCCAATGCGTAAGTTTCTTCTCGCGACGACCGCCATTATCGGTGCAGCAACCGCCCCTGCTCTGGCGTTTGCAGAAACTGCGCCTGCACCCGCCGCTGTCCAGCCGCAGGTCTCCGAAACGGGTGTCCTGACCTTCACCCCTGACTTCTTCGCCAGCTACAACCCCAGCACCGCTGCCGACATGGTGGACCGCGTTCCGGGCTTCTCCGTCAATGACGGCGATGGTGCCCGCGGCTTTGAGGGGGCTGTCGGCAATGTGCTGATCAACGGTGCCCGCCCGGCCTCCAAGAATGATACCGGATCATCCCTTCTGGCCCGCACCCCCGCCCATCGCGTCGAGCGTATCGAGCTGATCCGCGGCGGGGCCCCCGGCATCGAGATGCAGGGCTATGGCGTGGTCGTGAACGTCATCCTGAAAGCCGGTGCCAGCACCGAACAGGTGATCTCCCACAACAGCCTGATCTGGGACGGTGGCCGCAGCCTGTTCGGCGGCAGTTACCAGCTGACCCATCGCAAGGGCGAATACACCTATGGCCTGTTCATCAACGACACCATCGCCTCCAGCGACTCGGTCGGCGAAGGTCCCTATATCCGCCGTGACGCCAATGGCGTGGTCACCCGCTATGAGGATTACGACTCCGACGCCTACGGCGGTGGTAACGCCATACGCGGCACCTTCAGCGGCCCCCTGCTGGGCGGAAACATCAACCTGACGGCCCGCTACGGCATCTCCGACTGGCACAATGTCGATCTACAAACCGGCGACCGTATCCTCAGCGAAAGCTTCTATGACTCGGATTCGAAGTTCGGCGAGTTCGGTGCCACCTATACCCGCGCCATCACCCCTCGCTTGAAGTCCGAAACCCGCCTGATCCACGAATGGGATGACACCGACGGCGTCGCCCGCGCTCTGGAAACCATCAACGATGTGGCGGGCGACGAGCAGCTCTTCACCACCGAAGATTCCAGCTCCGAGACCATCCTGCGCAGCCTGGTTCGCTTCCAGAAGTCCGAAACCCTCGAATATGAGGTCGGCGGCGAAGTGGCCCTCAACCGCCTCGAGACCCAGCAGGCCTATTCCATCGGTAATGTCCCCGTCGCCCTGCCCTCCGCCTCGGTCACGGTCGAGGAACTGCGCGGCGAGCTGTTCGGCAAGGGCACGTGGCGCATCAATCCCAAATGGACGATGGAAGCGGGCCTGCGCCTGGAACACTCCACCATCAGCCAGTCGGGTGACGTCGATAGCGAGGAAAGCTTCTTCTTCGCCAAGCCCCGCGTCCAGCTGACGTGGAACCCGCGCGAAAACACCCAGATCCGCGTGCGTGTGGAACGCAGCGTCGGCCAGCTGAACTTCGGCGACTTCGCCGCCTCGGCCGAACTGGCCAGCGACGGCGTCATGGGCGGCAACGTCAACCTGACCCCCGAGCAGCGCTGGATCGGCGAGATCGCCTTCGAGCAGCGCTTCATGAAGGAAGGCATTTTCAGCGTCACCTACAGCCGCCACCACATCACCGACGTCATCGACGTCATCCCGCTGGACGGTGGTCTGTCCGCCGTGGGCAACATCGGCGACGGCACGCTGGACCAGCTGGACGCCACCCTGACGGTCCCGACCGACCGCCTGTTCATCCCGCGCGGAAAGCTGACCTTTACCAACACCTGGAACAGCAGCGAGGTCACCGACCCGACGACGGGCCGCAGCCGCCCCATCTCGGGCCTACGCCCTACCGACGGCCGCATCTCCTTTGAACAGAACGTCCCGTCGTGGAAGCTGTCTTGGGGGGCCGACTGGATCCCGCTGATGAAGCAGTACTCCTACCGTCCCGACCAGATGTCGGGCTGGACGGGCCGCGACTATTACCAGCTGTGGCTCGACTATAAGCCGATGCCGACCCTGTCGATCCGCGCCCAGATGACGGTGTGGGATAGCTTCTATTGGCAGCGCGAGGTCTATGCCGACCGCGACACCCGCCCGATCTCCTTTAGCGAGGTCCGCGACATCGCCCCGCGCCCCATCTACCAGTTGCGCCTGCGCAAGACCTTCTAAGGTTCTCCCCCGCCGGACGCTATCAACCGGCATGAAAAAGGCGGCACCCCGGAAGGGATGCCGCCTTCTTTTCATTCCACCGTGGGAAAGGCTTAGCGGACGCCCGCCATGCCCTTCTTCAGGATCGGCGACAGCACCAGCAGGACAACACCCACAGCCACACCGGTCCAGCCGATGGTGCCGAAGATTTCTGCATAGGTGTTCAGCGCCGCTTCCGGATTGGTGACCACACCGGCCACGGTCTCCGACGAGGTCGCCTGTGCGATCAGACCGGCGGCGATGTGGGCCACCGACGACGACAGGAACCACACGCCCATCATCAGACCCACCACGCGGTCAACCGACAGCTTGGTGATCATCGACAGGCCGACCGGCGACAGGCACAGCTCGCCGAGCGTGTGCAGCAGATAGGTCAGGAACAGGAAGATCAGCGGAACGCGGAAGTCCACGTTCGCGAAATTGTTCGAGGCGAAGGTCAGCAGCAGGAAGCCTGCGCCCACTAGAACCAGCGCGACCGAGAATTTGACCGGGGTCGAAGGCTCGAGGTTGCGCTTGCCCAGCCACACCCACAGGGCGGCCATGATCGGACCACCAATGACGATGATGCCCGGGTTGAACATCTGGGTCATCGGGGCATTGAACCACGACGGCATGGCGGTCGACTGGTCGGCAAACAGGGTCAGCGAGGAGCCGGCCTGTTCGAACAGGGCCCAGAACAGAACCGAGAAGAAGATCAGGGTCAGGGCCACCAGCATGCGGGTGCGCTCTGCACCGGCCAGCTTGATCAGGCTGTAACCGACCACGGCAGCGAAGATGATACCGGCCAGCCACGGCAGGGCGGTCAGGATGATCTCGCTACGCAGCATCAGCAGCCAGGTCGGGAAGACAGCGACCAGACCACCGATCCAGAAGATGGCTTCGAACGGCAGACCCAGAACCTTGCGGGTCTTCAGCATTTCCGGATTCGGCGGACCACCGCGACCTTCCAGCCAGCTTTGGCCGAAGATGAAGGTCATCAGGCCCAGCAGCATGCCGATACCGGCCAGACCGAAACCATAGGCCCAGCCATATTTGATACCCAGATACGAACACGCCGCCGTCGCCAGCAGCGAGCCGAGGTTGATACCGACGTAGAAGATGGTGAAACCGCCGTCACGACGCGGATCGTTCTCTTCGTACAGGTGGCCCACCACGGTCGAGATGTTGGCCTTCAGGAAGCCAACGCCGACGATGATCAGCGACAGGGCGAAGAACAGGATCGGCTCACCGAAACCGGTGTCACGAATGGTTTCCAGCTTGTACTCGCCCGATGGCGTCAGGGCCGGAAGCACCGAAGCGTCTGCTGCATCGGCCTTGGCTTCCAGATTGACGATACCTTCCGGCGTGACCTTGATCTGGGTCGATTGCTCGCCATTCACCGCAAAGATCTTGCGGTCCTGATCGCGGCCATCGACACGCAGTTCATAGGTGGTTTCGCCGATGGTCAGACGTTCTTTACCGCCCGTACCCTCGAAGGCCATCATGAAGTGGCCGAACACCAGCAGCACCGCGCCGATGATCACAGCCTTGCGCGAGCCCAGATATTTGTCGGCGATCATGCCCCCGACGACCGGCATCAGGTAAACCAGAGCGGCATAGGCGGCATAGATGCCTTGCGCTTCCTTCGGACCGAACAGGAAATGCTGGGTCAGATACAGCACCAGAAGGGCGCGCATACCGTAGTAGGAGAAGCGTTCCCACATTTCGGTGAGGAACAGGATGACCAGACCCCGGGGATGCCCGAGAATGGTCTTACGAGGCTCAACCGCGAGGGGGCCTCCACTTTCCGTCGCTGACACACGGAACTCCATGTCTGCTGGCGCCACCTTAGGCGCTAAAGGGTCAGAAACAGCACGACGCGGGCGATGTCACAAGATGTTAACCGATATAATCGTCCACTTGGCGGCGCAAAGTTGCCATAAATCACCTACGAAAATCGCCGTTCGTGAAGCTTTGCCGCACACCAACGGCATCGACACCTCCGCGACAATATGACACTCTCAAGGCCATTATAAGGTTAGCCGACAGACGGTGGGGCATGTCGATTCGGCCTTTTGAGTTAAGCGACATGGACGGCGTCAACGCCCTCCATTCAGAGATTAACTGGCCGGAACTGACCCCAGCCAAATGGCAGTGGCTGGCCAGCAATCCTGCGCGCCCGCCGGACATGCCCTTGGGCTGGGTGCTGGACCATGATGGCCGCATAGACGGCTTCATCGGCAATTTCGTCAGCCGTTATTTCCGCGAACGCCAACGCTATATCGCCGCCAGCGGCCACTCCGTCATTGTCTCGCCACGTGCCCGCGGAGCGATCCGCGACCTGCTGGAGCCCTTCACCCGCCAATCCGGCGTCTTTGCCGCCAGCATGCTGAACGCCAACCAGATCGGCGGCCCCATCTATGCCAAGCTGGGGATGCAGCCCTACCCCGCCGAGACCAGCGCGATCAAACTGTCGTGGATCCTGTCCCCGTCGCTCACCTTCAGCGCCCGCATTCTGCGCAAGGTCATTGAGGTCTGGCCACAGACCCTCGCCCTCATCGGCGAGCCCTTTTCCCCGCGCGGCGCGGCCATGTTCGACCCGCGCAGCGTCATCTGGCCCAAGGGCATCCACCCCATCGAGGACTTGTCCGACAGCGGCTCCTACGCCGAGTTATGGAAGTCGCTACAGGCCGAGGGCCGACTGGTCGCTGACCGCAGTCCTGCCGTCATCCGCTGGCGCATGGCCCAACCGGACCTGACCTATCCGCCCCTGCTGCTCGGCTACCATGACGCACAGGGGCTGTGCGCCTATGCCATGGCCATCATGTCCAAGACAGGTCCGGTCGACGTGCCAACGCTCGAAATCATCGATCTGGTAAAACTGGACCGCGCACCGCCGCTGACCATCCCGACCCTGATCCGCGCACTCAAGACGGCAGGCTATAAGTCCGGTGCCTGCAAGGTTCGCCTGCCTCTCCTGGGGCCGAGCCTGCTCAAAGCCCTTGACCATAAGGTGCCCAAGGCCCGCAATGAGGGCGGTTGGGGCCACGCCTATGTCCATTTCACCGGCCAAGCCGAAGACTTCGCTGATTGGGAGCCGACGGCGCTGGAGGGCAGCTATGGCTTCACCCTGCGCCAGCCCAAGGTGAAACAGCCCCGCGCCCGCTCGCGCAGCCGCAACTCCGCGCTGGCCGTCACCGAGGCCTAAGGCTCAGAATCTGCGCTTGCCGCTGACGGTTTCCCAGAACAGGCGGAAATCCCCCATCAGGCTCCACAGCGGATATTTGAATGTCGCGGGCTTGTTCTTCTCGAAGAAGAAATGCCCCACCCATGCAAAGCCATAGCCCACCAGCGGCATGGCCAGCAGCCACCACGGATTGCGCGTCGCCAGAAACACCACAAAGGCCGCGATCACCAGCCCCGTCCCCACCACATGGATGCGACGGCAGACCTGATTGGAATGCTCGTGGATGTAATAGGGATAGAAGGCTTCGAACGAGGCGTAACGCTCGCCGGTTTTCGGGTTCGTCATAAAGAAAATGCCTCCGAAATCGCTTCCGGAGGCACCTTCATCTATCAGCGTTAGCGCGTCAATCAGTCGAAGCGCTTGGCCTTGCGCGGGCCGCCCTTGCCGGCAAAGGCAGGCTTGCCCGCACCGCCCTTGAAGCCACCCGACGGCTTACCGGCGAAACCGCCAGCGGGCTTGGGACGGAACGGCTTGGCGCCACGGTCCGGACGGTCACCGCCCTCGCGCGGTTTGAACTCGCCGCGTTCCTTCCACTCGCCGCGCGGACGATCCGAACGCTCGCCACGGTCGCGGTCACCGAACGGCTTGCGGGCGAACGGCGGACGACCACCCTCGCGCGGGCCACGGTCACCGAAATTGCGGTCGCGACCGCCCTTGAACATGCCCGCGTGCGGGGCTTCCGACGGCGTGATGTTCGCCTCTTCGGTGTTCATCTGGGCCAGTTTGGCGAAGGCATCCACGTGGGTGTTTGCGATCTCGAAACGGGTCTCTTCGGGGAAGGTCTTGATCGAGCCGATCTGTTGCTTGGTGATGCCACCGATGCGGCAGATCATCGGGATCAGCCACTTGGGATCGGCATTGCGGTTGCGGCCGATGTCCATGCGGAACCAGCTGCACTCTTCCGACGACAGGCGGTCGAACGGCGAAGCACCGGCGGCACCCTTGTCGAAGCCGTCCTCGCGGCGCTTGCGCTGCGGGCCTTCGCCCGGATCGTTAACCTCTTCCGGTGCCGGCAGGTTCTTGCGCAGCATGTTGATCACGGCGGTGGCCAGTTCTTCCGGCGTACGCTCCTTGACCATTTGCGCGATCAGGCCTGCATCGTCCTCGTTCGCCTCTTCGGCAAAGATCGGGGCGGCCAGCAGGCGCTGTTCGTCCTTCTCGAGGATTTCCTCGGCGCTCGGCACAGCCGACCACACAGCTTCGACACCGGCCGAGTGCAGCAGCATTTCAGCCTTGCGGCGGCGCGAAGCCGGAACCAGCATGACCGAGATGCCCTTCTTGCCCGCACGGCCCGTCCGGCCCGAACGGTGCAGCATGGTGGCCTTGTTGATCGGCAGTTCAGCGTGGATCACCAGACCCAGGTCCGGCAGGTCGAGGCCACGGGCGGCCACGTCGGTGGCGACGCAGACGCGGGCACGGCCATCACGCAGCGCTTGCAGGGCTTCGTTACGCTCGCGCTGCCCCATCTCACCCGACAGGGCGACCGAGCCGAAGCCGCGCTCCAGCAGGGCAGCCTGCAGGTGGTTCACGCTGGCACGGGTCGAGCAGAAGACCAGAACGGCGGGCGCTTCGAAGTAGCGCAGCACGTTCACGACCGCATGTTCGATCTGGTTCGGATACAGGCGCATGGCGCGGTATTCGATGTCGTTGTGCGGCTGGCTGCGGTCGACGGTGTCGATACGCACGGCGTCGCGCTGGTAACGCTTGGCCAGAACAGCGATGTCACGGGCGATGGTGGCCGAGAACAGCAGGGTACGACGGTCTTCCGGCGCTTGCTCGAGGATGTACTCGAGGTCCTCGCGGAAGCCCATGTCCAGCATTTCATCGGCTTCGTCGAGCACGATGACGCGCGCCGCCGACAGGTCCAGAGCACCACGGTCGATGTGGTCCTTCAGACGGCCGGGCGTGCCCACCACGATGTGCGTGCCGAAGCTGAGGGCGCGGGCTTCCTTGCGGGAATCCATGCCACCGACGCAGGTGGTGATCTTGGCACCGGCTTCACCGTAGAGCCACGACAGCTCGGCGGCGACCTGCAGGGCCAGTTCGCGGGTTGGAGCAATGGCGAGCATCAGCGGAGCGCCGGCTTGACCGAGGTTCTCTTCGCCGTCGAAGAGTGTAGAGGCAGCGGCCAGACCAAAGGCTACGGTTTTACCCGAACCCGTCTGCGCCGATACCAGCAGATCTGCATCCCCATGCCCGACTTCCAACACGGCAGCCTGAACCGAAGTCGGTTCAGCGTACCCTTTCTTGGAGAGAGCGCGGTCTAACGCAGGATGAACGGCTGGAAATGGCATGGATATACGATCTAAATAGAACTCGACCTAAAACGGTCGCGCCCGGCCAGAGGACGGTCCTCGGGCCGGGCGATCGGTGCGCTATATACATGAAACAAGGCCGCGGTGGGGCGAAATCGGCGTTCACCATCTTGGTTCATTCCCCATTGACGCAAACCGTGGCAATCTGGCCCCACTCGCCCCTCCCCCTTGGGGGCATTTCACGGGATCAGGTCATGCTTCAATCGCTTCCGACCACCACCGTCGCCCCGCAAGCCGCCGCCGACCGCCTCGAGGCCGTGGCCCGTAAGACCGCCGTCGCCCCGCTCCAGAACGTCCAGACCGGCTCGGTCGAAGCCGCCGCCGCCCGCACCCAGCTGGCCGCCAGCCTCGCCGTCACCCGCACCGCCGACGCCATGCTCGGCACCCTCCTCGACACCAAGGCCTGAGGGCTAAAGAATAAGTGCGCGGTGTCGAGCGCGGAAAGCTGATCTCCCCTAATCGGCTGTTGGATAGCAAGCGGGTCAAAGCGTTAGTGCGCTTTGACCCGAATAGTGCGCCCGCAGAACCACACCCATCCCGAAGACGAAGTTAGCGCCGTTCTGCCCAAATCAGGCACTCAAAGCCCCAATAGCGCCAGGTCCCATCTTTAAGAACGCCGTCACGGGTCGACAACTCATCATTTCCTAGACCAACAAGCCAGTGGATCGGCGGTTGATAACGAGATGCGGCGTAGATGATGCTCAACCCGTTCTGAGACAAAATTGAAACTACTTTGCCGAAATCCGGAGGCTCGCCAACGTGGGTGGCATCATCATAATAGTTTAGAGTGCCTGCGCGGCTAGGGAAATTCACACTCTCCGCACATGGAAATGAAATATAGATTTTACCGCCGACTCTCAATGCTTTAGCCATGGCATCAACAACACCGTATCGATCTTCACAGTGTTCGATATTATGCCATGACATTACTGCATCCATACTGTCGGCATATTTATAGATCTCTGACCTAAACCTCTCAGATGTAGATAGGATATATTCATCCGAAGGATTGTCAGGGTCTTGATTGTAGTCAGCAACATCAAGACCAACATAATAACAGGATGGAAGTATATTCTTGGTTAAGCGAGGAGATCCATTTCCACACCCTACATCCAGGATACGCGCCTCCGGTGATAACGACTCAAGAAAAGCTTCTCTACCCCATTCAGGATAGTGCCCTCCCTCGGGGATCATGGAAAATAGCTTATGGGCCATATCCAGACAGATTTGCGATTTTTCTTCCACGGATTCCACACCTATATATAATGTCTATTTCACGACAAAGCACGAGAACTTGTACTAGCGAGTAACTAAGAAATTTATAAATATTATTTCTTTCTCTCTGCTACAATAATACTCTCAAACCCCCAATAACACCAAATGCCTTCCTTTAGGTCGCCATCCTTGGCGGACTGCTCTTCATTTCCCAGGCCTAAAATCCAATGAATAGGCGGCTGAAATCGAGAAGAAGCAAAAACGATACTTAATCCACTCTCAACCAATATCGAAATGACTTTACCGAAGTCCGGAGGATCTCCAACGTGGGATCCATCATCAAAATAGTTCAAAGTTCCCACGCGATTAGGGAATGACACACTATCTGCGCATGGAAACGACAGGTAAGCCTTCCCCCCCACGTTAAGCGACTTTGCCATAGCCTCGACCACACCATATCGATCATCACAATGCTCAATATTATGGGTCGATATCACTGCATCTACACTGTCCGCATATTTATATATCGTTGAAACAAATTTTTCTGATGAAGAAATTACATACTCGTCCGCAGGATTATCATCGCCCTGATTATAATCCCCGACATCCAGACCAATGTAGTAGCAGGATGGAACTATATCTTTGGTAAAACGTGGAGAATTATTTCCACATCCTACGTCCAATATACGAGCATTATTTTGAAGCGATCTTAAAAATGAATCCTTACTCCACTCCGGATAAGGACACCCTTCCGGCATCATAGAAACAATAGAATTAGCAATACTATAACAGATCTTTGATTTATCTTCCATGATCGCCAATTACTCTTTCTAAGGCTTGATCGATCTCCTGTAGCAAAAATCGATCCTGAGAGATTTCCACGCTACACAAATCACTGTTACCCATTCAAGTCCGTACTTCGCCTGCGTTAACCTGGCACGAACCGAGGTTAACGGTGCGACGTGGTATCCGCACCGCCGACACCATGCTCGGCACCCTGCTCGACACCAAGGCCTGAACGACGCGCTTGTCAGACCCTCGCCGGTCGCATTACAAAGTTCCATCTTTGTTCTTGCGACCGGAGCGTGGGATGACCCTTGCCTATGTGACCATCGGCGTGAACGACGTCGCTGCCGTCCTCCCCTTCTATGATGCCATCATGCCGCATATCGGCGGCAAGCTTTATCTCGACTACGCCCCCAATGCCGTCAGCTATGATCTGCCCGGCGGCGGCAAGGTGTGGGTGTGCAAGCCGTTCAACGGTGAGGCCGCCGCCCCCGGCAACGGCCAGATGACAGGTTTCCTGTGCGCCTCGCAGGACGATGTCCGCAAAGCCTATGAAGCGGCGCTCGCCAATGGCGGCACCAGCGAGGGCGAGCCCGGCCCGCGCCCCCACTATGGCCCGCACTTTTTCGGCGGCTATGTGCGCGATCCCGAAGGCAACAAGATGAGCTTCGTCCACTTCGGCGGCTGATGCGTCAGACGCGCGTCACGCAACTTTGAATCGCAAAAACTTGACCGCACAACATTATACGCGCCTTCTCGGCTCCTGATCATCACAAGGATATCCGAGATGGCGCGTATGATTTTCGTCAACCTGCCGTCCACCGACCTTGGCAGGACCGAGAGCTTCTATGCCGCCCTCGGCTGGCGCAAAAATCCGGCGTTCAGCGACGATACCGCGCTGTGCATGGTCTGGTCGGACACCATCTACGCCATGCTGCTGACGCACGAGAAATGGCGCACCTTCACCTCACGCGTCATTCCCGACGCCCACGCCTCGGCACAGGTCATGTGCGCCCTCAACCTCGATGACCGCGCCGAAGTGGACAGGCTAACCGACGCCGCCCCTACGGCAGGCGGCACAGCCGATCCCAATCCCGAACAGGACCTCGGCTTCATGTACAGCCGCAGCGTCGCCGACCCCGACGGCCACATCTGGGAACTGTTCTGGATGGACCCCGCCGCCGTTCCTCCGCAGGACCAGCCATGACCCGCCTCAGCGTCAGCCGCCACATCGCCGCTCCGCCCGAGACCGTCTGGACGGCCTTTATCGACCACGCGAGCGAATGGTTCACGCCGCGACCGTGGACGACGCCCGTTGTCGATTACGACCTGCGCCCCGGCGGCCGCGCCGACATCGTTATGCAATCCCCCGACGGCGAGCAACACAGCTACAAGGGTGTGGTCCTCGAGGTCCAAACCGCGCGCCTGCTCGTCACCACCGGAGCCATGACCGAGGGCTGGGAACCACAGGCCGACGACATGGCCTTCGTCCGCTTCGACCGTTTCGAGCCGGACGGCGACGGCACCCGCTACACCGCCGAAGCCCTCCATTGGAACGAAGCCGCCGCCAGCAAGCACCGCGACATGGGCTTTGAACAGGGCTGGGGCATGGCCGCCGCCCAACTGGCCGAAGTCGCCGAACGCCTCAACGCCAAGGCAAAGGCAAAGGGCTGATGGCCCGCGATCTCGTCACCGTTATCTGGTTCGACCACGGCCAAGCCGGAAAGGCCGCCGAATTCTACATATCACTGGGTCTGCCCGACAGCCGTATCACGCGCATCGTCAATGCACCCGGCGACAATCCCTCGACCGCGGCGGGCGAGGAACTGGTCGTCGACTTCACCCTGATGGGGCGGCATTTCAGCGGCCTCAACGGCGGCCCGATCTTTCCCCAGACCGAGGCCGTGTCCTTCATGATCGCCACCGAAGATCAGGCTGAAACGGATCGCCTCTGGCACGCCATCGTCGGCAATGGCGGTGCGGAGAGCGCCTGCGGCTGGTGCAAGGATCGCTGGGGCGTCAACTGGCAGATCACCCCGCAACGATTGCTAGACCTCTTGAGTGACCCGGTACCCGCCCGCGCCAGCGCGGCCTTCGCGGCCATGCAGACCATGGGCAAGATCGACATTGCGACCTTGGAAGCCGCCGTATCCAGCCTCTAACCGAAGGAAGATCATGACCTACCTCAGCATCATGGCCGCCCCCGTGAAAACCACGGACAAGGACCGCTATCTGGCCCACGCCCGCGCCACATGGCCGGCCTTCCAACGCCACGGCGCTATCGCCATGAGCGAGAACTGGGGCGTCGACATTCCCGATGGAAAGCTCACCAGCTTCCCCCTGTCGGTCAAGCTGGAGGCGGACGAGGCCATCGTCATCGGCTGGATCGTCTGGCCGGACAAGGCCACCTGCGACGCCGCATGGGAAAAGCTGGAGCAGGAACCGGAGATGGCCAATATGGACATGCCTTTCGACGGCAGGCGCATGATCTTTGGCGGGTTCGAGACCATCCTCGAACATTAAAAAAGGCGGCTCCGAATGGGGCCGCCCTTTTCAATCCTATGCCTCGGCCTGTCCCAGCAGGATCTGGCGCATGTGCGCGACATCCCTGAACAGATAGGTCGGATGGTGGCTCTCCAGAGCCTCCGGCAGGGTATAGCCCCACGACACGGCCCCACAGCGCATGTTGATCGGCTTGGCCGCTTCGATGTCGCGGATTTCATCGCCGACGCTAACCGCGTCCTTGGCGTCCACGCCCATCTGCTTCAGGACCTTTTTGAACTTGTTGGTCTTGCCGTGCAGCGAGGCACCGCAGTTCAGCAGATCAACCTCGATCCCCTCGCGATCCAGCACCCGACGCACAGACTCCGTGGTGTCCGAGCTGACGATCGCCACCTTGATCCCCGCCGCACGCAGGTCGCGCATCAGTTCGGTGATGCCGTCAAAAAGCTGGGTCGTCGCGGCCGCCTTCAGCTTTTCGCGGCGCGTATGGCGCACGATGGCCGGAAGCTTCCAGGGACGGACCTTCATACGGGTCATGACCTGACGCGCCGACAGCCCGCGCATGGCCTCGACCTCTTCCGGATGCGGTTTATACAGCCGGAATTTGGCGATCGCATCGTCCAGGATCGACAGGAACCACCCATAGGTGTCTGCCAGCGTCCCGTCGAAATCGAAGATGACCAGTTTAGGCGTCGTCATTCTCGTCCTTGATCAGGGCAGAAGTAGAAAAAGGGCGGTGCTCCCCACACCGCCCCTTGCCGTGATCCGGCTTAGCTGTCGAGGAAGGAACGCAGCTTACGCGACCGCGACGGGTGCTTCAGCTTGCGAAGAGCCTTCGCTTCGATCTGACGAATACGTTCGCGGGTCACCGAGAACTGCTGGCCGACTTCTTCCAGCGTGTGGTCGGTGTTCATACCGATGCCGAAGCGCATACGCAGAACACGTTCCTCACGCGGGGTCAGCGAGGCCAGAACACGCGTGGTGGTTTCACGCAGGTTCGACTGGATGGCCGCATCGATCGGCAGGACAGCGTTCTTGTCCTCGATGAAATCGCCGAGGTGCGAATCTTCCTCGTCACCGATCGGAGTTTCCAGCGAGATCGGCTCCTTGGCGATCTTCAGAACCTTGCGGACCTTCTCCAGCGGCATGGCCAGACGTTCGGCCAGCTCTTCCGGCGTCGCTTCGCGGCCGATTTCATGCAGCATCTGGCGCTGGGTCCGGACGATCTTGTTGATCGTCTCGATCATGTGCACCGGAATACGGATGGTACGGGCCTGGTCGGCGATGGAGCGGGTGATAGCCTGACGGATCCACCACGTCGCATAGGTCGAGAATTTGTAGCCGCGGCGGTATTCGAACTTGTCGACGGCCTTCATCAGACCGATGTTGCCTTCCTGGATCAGGTCCAGGAACTGCAGGCCACGGTTGGTGTATTTCTTGGCGATGGAGATCACGAGGCGCAGGTTGGCCTCGACCATTTCCTTCTTGGCCTGACGGGCCTCGCGCTCGCCCTTCTGCACCATCTGCACGATGCGGCGATAGTCGTCGATCGGCAGACCGGCTTCGGTGGCGATGGCGGCGATTTCGCCACGGATCTTGGCGATCTGGTTGGCTTCGTTCTCGCTGAACTTGGTCCAGCGCCCGCCCATTTCCTTGATCTTCTCGGCCCAGTTCGGGTCCAGCTCCGAACCGTATTAGGCCTTGTGGAATTCAGGGCGCGAAATGCCATAGGTGTCGGCCAGACGCAGCAGGCGACCTTCCAGACCGATCAGACGCTTGTTGATGGCGTAGAGCTGCTCGACCAGCGACTCGATACGCGCATTGTTCAGCTTCATCGTCTTCAGACGGTCCGAAATGGCCGTCGTCAGGGTCTCGTAAGCCTTCTGGTCCTTGGCAGCCAGTTCCTCGCCCTTCAGGCGGGTTTCGACCAGCTTGTCCTGCAGCTTGCGGAAGCCACCGAAGTCGGCAGCAATCGCGTCCAGAACTTCCATGACGCCGTCACGCAGCTCGGCTTCCATGGCCGAGATCGACAGGCCGGCGCCGTCGTCGAAATCGTCGTCATCCTCGTCGCCCTCGCCTTCCGGCTTTTCTTCGGGCTCTTCGGACGGATCGGGCTGGTTGTGCGGCAGCGACGACGGGTTCAGCACGCCATAGGTGGCGTCCAGATCGATCACATCGCGCAGCAGGATGCGGTTGTTGGCCAGTTCCTCGCGCCACACCATGATGGCTTCAAAGGTCAGGGCGCTTTCGCACAGCCCCGAGATCATGGCGTCGCGACCGGCTTCGATCCGCTTGGCGATGGCGATTTCGCCCTCGCGGCTCAGCAGTTCGACCGACCCCATTTCGCGCAGATACATACGCACCGGGTCATCGGTACGGTCATAGGCCGACTTGGCAGGGGTCTCGGCAACAGCCGTTTCGGCGGCGTTGGCGACCTCGGTGCCCTGAACGTCAGCGGCATCCTCTTCGGCTTCAACGACGTTGACGCCCATCTCCGACAGCATGGCCAGAGTGTCTTCAATCGCATCGCCGCTGACTTCTTCCGACGGCAGAACCTTGTTCAGTTCTTCCATCGTGACATAGCCACGCGCCTTGGCCTGTTTGATGAACTTCTTGACGCCGGCATCGGTCAGATCAAGCAGCGGACCATCCGATTGGGCCTCTGTGTCCTGCGTCTCGTTCTGCGCGCTCATTCAGTCTCTCTCCAACACCGTCAGGCGGCGGCTCCGGCCCACCTGCGGCGAAAATGCAACTCACCGGAATTCTTCTATCTAAGAAGAGGTCGGTGGGGTCCAAATCGTTCCAGTCTTGATGGCTCGGCGCAGTGCGTCACGCTCGGCCTTCACCAGTGCGAAAGCCGATGCATCGAAAGCCTTGTGGGCTTCCGATTTTGCAGATGCCAACGCTTCGTCCAGAGCCGCTGCGCGGATCAGGACGTCAAACGCCTGCGACCAAAGGGTCCTCGCCTCGCCGAGGGGCTTGTCTGCAGCCAGGAATGGCGCGCCGGACTTCGCCGCCGCCTTCTCGACCTCGTGCATCAAGACGTCATGACCCGATGATGCCAGATGGCGGCGCAGGGCCGCAGAGTCAAGGCTCCGGCCCGAGAAACGTAACCGCACCAACTCTTTTGCCAGATCCATCAGGGCCGGATCGCCAAAACCGTAACGGGCGATGGCCTCCATATGGTCGTCCAGACGCTCCGGATCATCGATCACGCCATGGACCAGCGCCGCCGCCACCGGCTCGATGGCGCGGGACAGGGCCTGCATGGCCCGCTGGCCTTCCACGGTCTGGCCCTGAACCGCTTGCGGCCCCCATTTGCGCCGCTCGCCATAACCGCCGCTCGCGCCTTGCGGTCGCGCATTCTGCTGGCGCGGGAACAAGGCATCGAAACGGTCAAACAGGTCGCGGCGATACTGCTCGGCAAGGTCCTTGTCCTGCACCGCGCCCGCCGCCGCCCGCAGACGGCCCTTCAGGCCCGCCTTGCGTTCGGGTGTATCCAGCGGCTCGGCCTCGACCTCGCGCTGGAACAGCACTTCGGAAAAGGCCTTGGTCTGCGCCACCATCTGACGCAGCGCAGGCGCGCCCTTGTCACGCAACACATCATCAGGGTCCTGCCCGCCTTCCAGCAAGGCAAAGCGGAACGACCGCCCCGGCTTCAACAGCGGCAGCGCCCGCTCGATGGCGCGATACGCAGCCCTCAATCCCGCCGCATCCCCATCGAAACACAGCACCGGCTCGCTGGAGACGCGCCACAGACGCTCCATCTGCTCTTCCGTCAGCGCCGTACCCATCGGGGCCACCGCCGGAAGCCCCGCCCGCTGACAGGCGATCACATCCATATAGCCTTCGACGACGATGATCCCCTGCTCGCCCTTCTTCTCGGCACCCAGAATGCGCCGCGCCTCGGGCAGGCCATACAGCGTCGCGCCCTTGTGGAAGAGCGGGCTTTCTGGACCGTTCAGATATTTGGCGCGGTCATCGGGGTTCATCGCCCGACCGCCGAACGACACGATCCGCCCGCGCGCATCGTGGATCGGGAACATCAGACGGTCGCGGAAACGGTCATAGGGTTGGCCGCCACCCTCGGGCGCGATCAAAAGCCCCGCCTCGACCAGTTCGCCCGGCTTGGCCCCGCGCTGGATCAGGGCGTTCTTCAGCCCCTCGCGGTCATTGGGCGCATAACCCAGACCGAATCGCTCCCACTGGTCCTCGGGCAGGCCGCGCTTTTCCAGATATTCGCGGGTCGCCGTCCCCACCTGCCGCCGCAGATTGGCCGCAAACCATTTCTGCGCCCACTCCATCCAGTCGGACAGGCCCTGACGCTTCTCCTCGCGCTCCTTGGCCATCGGGTCCTCGGCGGGCAGCTGCATCCCCGCCTCCGCTGCCAGACGCGACACCGCCTCGACAAAGCTCAGACGCTCCGTCTCCTGCAGGAAGCTGATGATGTCGCCATGCTTGCCCGACGAGAAGTCGTGGAAGAAACCCTTGTCGTCATTGACGAAAAAGCTGGGCGACTTCTCCTTAGCAAAGGGGCTGAGGCCCACATATTCGCGGCCCTGACGTTTCAGTTTCACCGTCCGGCCGATCACATCGGACGGCCGCAAGCGCGCCTTCAGCTCTTCGATGAAACGTTCGTCAAACCGCACGTTATGCCCCGGAAACTCAAGCCCTTACCTTACGGGCAAAGGGCCGAATTTGCGACCATAAATCCGGTCTATGGCCTGTGCATATCTGTTAAGCTTTTGGTAAGCCTTGCGGCAGCTTTGCGATAACAACTGCCTGATTCCGAACGATATTATTCGGTACACAGACTTATCCACAACTGTTGTGGAAAGTTATCGAGTGCAAATTATGCCCTTCACCATCGCCTCCCCTGCGGTGGTACCGGTCGGCCCCGATGCCGTCGCCGTTCCCGGTTCCCCCGCTATCGCCAACCTGACGCCGCGCGCCCTTCACGCCCGTCTGCTGGCCAATGCGGCCCTGCGTCGCCAGCGCGGCCTGCAACGTCGCGAAGAGCACCGGATGGACGACGCCGCCTACTGGATCAACGCCGCCTTCAGCGCCGTGACCAAGGCCGCAGAGACACGCCGCGTCGCCGCCACCCTGCCCTAGGGCGCGGTTTGGCCGACTAAGGTTCGTATAAGGCGCGAATTTAGGCTAAGGGTCTGGAAAGTCTCACCTAGGGCGGCCGGCCCGATCTCACAGCATGGCCGCTCCAGAGCCGCTATCCGGAGCACACCTTGGCCCGTCCATCGCGCAAGAACCAGCCCGCCGACACCCCCACCGCGCGCGACATCCTGCTGGACACCACCAGCACCCTGATGACCGAGACACGGTCTATCGAGGTGTCGCTGTCGGACATCGCCGCGCGTTCCGGGCTGAATTCGGCGCTGGTGAAATACTATTTCGGCTCCAAGAACGGCCTGCTGGTCGAACTGCTGCGCCGCGTCCTCGGCCCGCGCATGGCCGAGCTGGAACCGCTGGCCCAGTCCGATCTGCACCCCACCGAAAAGCTGCGCATCCACATCAACGGTGTGGTGAACACCTATTTCAAATACCCCTATGTGAACCGCCTGATGCACTATCTGCTGACCGATGCCGGTCAGGAGTTTGGCAAGCTGATCGCCGAGGAGTTCGCGCGCCCTCTGGTCGATGCCCAGACCGCCATTCTGGCCGAGGGTCACAACGCCGGCGTGTTCCGCCAGACCGACCCGCTACTGTTCTATTTCCACCTGATCGGGGCGTGCGATTTCATCTTTTTCGGAAAAGCCACGCTTAATCACGTTTTCGGTGTAACCGAGATCGACCAGGACCTGAAACGTCGCTATGTCGAGCACCTTTATCTCACTGTGACTCAAGGTCTTACGCCCGAATGATCGCTCCTATTTTCATGGCCGCCGTACTGGCCAGCACTCCCGAACAAGCCGTGCGGGACGCTGTTCAAGACCTACGTCGCGTCCTGAACCCCGTCGCTGTCGAAACAGAAAGAAGGCCGCGCAGTGCAATCTGCGCGGCCTTTTTCGTATCCGAATGCGGTCCTTAAATCCCGCGCGAGATGACTTCCTTCATCACCTCATTGGTGCCGCCAAAGATGCGGGTCACGCGGCTGTCGCGCCACAGACGGGCAATGGGGAACTCGTTCATATAGCCCGCCCCGCCATGCACCTGCAGGGCACGGTCGCACATCTCCCATTGCAGATCGGTGTGGAACAGCTTGGCCGCCGAGGCCTCCACCGGCGTCAGCTCATGCGCCACATGGCGTTGCAGACACCAATCAAGATGCGCCCAGCCCACCTGCACCTTGGCCGCCATCTCCGCCAGATTGTGGCGCATGGTCTGCATGGCAAAGATCGGCTTACCAAACGCCTGACGCTCCTTGGCGTATTCCAGCGCCAGATCCAGCGCCTTCTGCGATGCCGCCTGCGCCGAGACCGCGATCGACAGCCGCTCCTGCGACAGCTGACCCATCAGATAATAGAAGCCATGGCCTTCCTGCCCCAGCAAGGCATCGGCACCCACACGCACATCGTTAAAGAACAGCTCCGACGTATCGCCACCATGCAGGCCGATCTTGTCGAGGTTGCGCCCGCGCGCAAACCCTTGCGCCGATGACTCCACCAGCAACAGGCTGATCCCCTTGGCTCCCTCGTCGGGATTGGTCTTGGCCACCACGATGATCAGGTCGGCCGTCTGGCCATTGGTGATGTAGGTCTTGGAGCCATTGATCACATAGCCGTCGCCGTCCTTGCGGGCGGTCGTGCGCACGCCCTGCAGGTCCGACCCTGCCCCCGGCTCGGTCATGGCGATGGCGGTAATCAACTCACCCGTCACCATGCGCGGCAGGTATTTCTGCTTCTGCTCCTCGGAACCATAGTTCAGCAGATAATCAACGATGATGTCCGACTGCAGGGTAAAGCCCGCCGGCACCATGGCATAGGCCATTTCCTCGGCCACCACGGCATTGAACCGGAAATCCAGACCCAGACCGCCGTACTCCTCCGGCACCGTCGGGCACAGCAGACCCGCCTCGCCCGCCTTCAGCCAGAACGCCTGCTCGACCAGCCCCTCCTCTTCCCAACGGTCCAGATGCGGCTTGGCCTCGGTTTCAAAGAATTTGCGCACGCTCTCGCGGAACATCTGGTGCTGTTCATCAAAGGCGGTACGGCGGCTGGTATCCAACATAGGCGATCCCCTCAAACCCTCTTGGCGTTTATTATTTATCTGATTAAATAACTACGGTAGGCCGCGCAATGTGGTCAAGGGAGGTTCCGATGTCGCGTCACGATCCCGATCAAGTCGAAGCCCTCGACATGCTGGCTGACAGCCTGTCGGCCTATCTGTCCGACAACTGGTCGTTCGAGGCCCGCCGACGCGCCATCGCCGGCGAAACCGGATGGGACGCCTCCATCTGGAACGCCCTTGCCAGCGAGCTTGGCCTCCTCGCCGCCGCCGAGGCCGAGGAACACGGTGGCATGGGCCTTGGCCTCGCCGCCCACATCCGCATCGGCGAACAGTTGGGCCAGCACCTGGCCCTGACGCCTTACCTCGAAAGCGCCGTGATCGCTCCGGCCCTGCTGCGCCATGGCAATGACGCCGCCCGCGCCCTGTTGCAACAGGCGCTGCAAGGCACCGTCATCGCCCCCGCCCTTTACGAGCCGCACAGCCGCTATAACCCCGCCGCTGTCCTCATTACCGCCCGCCCTTCCGGCGACCGATGGACCCTGACCGGCCAAAAGCGCGTCGTCCGCGCCGCACCGTGGGCCAGCGCCCTGATCGTCTCGGCACAGACCCCATCGGGCCTCTCCCTCTTCGCGGTCGATCCCGCCACTGACGGCGTTTCCCACACCGTCCTCACCCTGCACGACGGTCCGCGCGCCTCTGAAATCCGCCTCGACAACGCACCCGCCATCCTTCTGGGTCGCGAAGGGACGGCCCTGCCCGTCATCACCCGCGCATTGGAAGAAGCCACCCTCGTCCTTGCGGCGGAGGCTGTCGGCGTCATGCGCCGCCTGATGCACGCCACCAACGACTATGTCCGCCAGCGCAGACAGTTCGGCATGCCTATCGGAGCCTTTCAGGCGCTGCAGTTCCGCCTCGCCGACATGGCCATGGCGCTAGAGGAAGCCGAGGCCATCCTGCCCGCAACGCTCGAAGCGCTCGACAGCGACGACGCCGCCGTCCGCGCCCGCGCCACCTCCTCCGCCAAACTCACCATCGACCGCGCCTGCGAGATCGTCTCCACCGGTGCCGTCCAGCTCCACGGCGCCATCGGCCTGACTGACGAACTCGACGTCAGCCACGCCTTCAAACGCGCCCTGATGATCCAGCACGAACTGGGCGACACCCACCACCACAAGGCCCTGCGCGCCGCAGCCTGATCCAGACACGCTCCTAGACCTTCAGGTCGCAGGCCCATCGTCCAGCGATAGCCGCACCTTGGACTTTAGACTGGAATATCAACGCTCCGTCTTGCTCTTCGCGGACGAACGTGGCAGCAGATTGCGCGCTTCCCCGATTGTTGACCGGTTTCGTGCTTGGCACGAACCATACGCCTCAGAATTTTGGAATAAAATGTCTAACCCGAATATCCTGCAAGCGGCCCTGACCCGCCTTGATGAAGCCGCGCGCCATGTTCAGATCGACAGTGATGTCCTCGAAAAACTGAAATACCCGCGCGAGACCATGAAGGTACGTCTGCTGATCCGCATGGATGACGGGTCCAGAAAATCCTTCCTCGCATGGCGTTGCCGCTATGACGACACCCGCGGCCCGACCAAGGGCGGAATCCGTTTTCACCCCGACTCCACCGTCGACGAGGTCGAAACCCTCGCCTTCTGGATGACGGTGAAGTGCGCCGTCACCAACCTGCCCTATGGCGGCGGCAAGGGCGCGGTTCAGGTCGATCCCAAAACCCTCTCCAAGGCCGAGCTGGAACGCCTGTCGCGCGCCTATGTCCAGGCCTTTGCCAACATCATCGGACCGGACCGCGATATCCCCGCACCCGACGTCTATACCAACGCCATGATCATGGGCTGGATGGCGGACGAATACGCCACCATCAAGGGCGAACCCCACCCCGGCGTCATCACCGGAAAGCCCATCGCACTGGGCGGCTCGCTGGGCCGCGACGACGCTACTGCCCGTGGCGGCTTCTATCTAACCCGTCACCTGACCGAGCGCCTCGGCCTGCCAACCGAAGGCCTGCGCGTCGTTGTTCAGGGCTTCGGCAACGCGGGCCAGCACGCCGCCCGGCTGTTCCGCAGCGTCGGTGCCAAGATCGTTGCCGTCTCGGATTCCCGCGGTGCTGTCTATGCCCCCGGCGGCCTCGATCTGGAGGCCCTGCTGGACGCAAAAAACAACGGCAAATCCGTCCTCAACGCTGCCCACGGCGGCAAGGAAATCACCGCCGATGAACTGATCGGGCTGGACACCGAGGTCCTCGTCCCCTCGGCCATGGAAGACATGATCCACGACGGCAATGCCGGACAGGTTAAGGCCAAGGTGGTGCTGGAACTGGCCAACGGCCCCATCACCCCCGCGGGTGACGCCATCCTTGCTGAAAAGGGCGTGATCGTCCTGCCCGACATTCTGGCCAATGCCGGTGGCGTGACCGTGTCCTATTTCGAATGGGTCCAGAACCGTCAGGGCTATTACTGGACGCTGGACGAAGTCCACACCCGCCTAAAGTCGATCATCGAAAACGAAGGCGACGTGGTCTGGAAGATCGCCGAGGACAAAAAGGTCACCCTGCGCACGGCGGCCTATATCCACGCCCTCAACCGCCTCGCCACCGCCATCGAGGCCCACGGCACCCAGCAATTCTTCACCAGCTGATAGCCGCACTCTGCACGCGTCCCTGACCCTCGGTCGGGGACGCTACAGGCCCAGCACCTGCCGCGAGATAATCCCGCGCTGGATCTCGTTCGATCCGCCATAGATCGACGCCGCCCGCCCGTTCATATAGCGGGCGCTGGCCAGCAGCACCTCGATAGACGACACCGGCGCATCCACGCCCGCCTGCTGGACCTGCGGCTCGTGCACACAGGCGTAAGGTCCCGCGACGCGCACGGCCAGCCGCTGCAAGGCCTGCTGCGCCTCGGTCCCGCGCACCTTCAACATCGACGAGGCCACACCGGGGTTCTCGCCCCGCGCAATCACCGCCAGCACACTGTCCTCAGCCGCCTCGACCGCATCCACCAGCGCCGCCGCACGCCCCAGTTCCGCCCGCCAGTCGGCATGGTCGGCCAGCACGCCGCCCTCTCCATCGGGGGCCTCGCGCATCATCCCCGCGATCTCCTCGACCATCCCGCGCAGGGACGGCCCGACCGCATTGGCCCGCTCGAACTCCAGCAGATATTTGGCCACCGTCCATCCGGCATTCTCCTCGCCCAGACGGTTGGCGACAGGCACACGCACGTCCTCGAAGAAGACCTGATTCAACTCGTGATCACCCGCCAGCGTAATGATCGGATCGACCGTAATTCCCGCCGTATCCATATCCAGCAACAGGAAGCTGATCCCCGCCTGCGGCTTGCCGTCCCGACTGGTCCGAACCAGCGCGAACATGCGGTTGGCAAAATGGGCATGGGTGGTCCAGATCTTGGAACCGTTCAGCACATAGTCGTCGCCCTCGCGCACTGCCTTCAGCGACAGGCTGGCAAGGTCCGACCCCGACCCCGGCTCGGAATAGCCCTGACACCAATAGTCCTCACCCGACAACAGGCGCGGCAGGTAATAGGATTTCTGCTCGGGCGTGCCGTAACGCATGATGCACGGCCCCACCATCTTCAACCCCATGGGGGCCAGCATCGGTGCCCCCGCCCGCACGCTCTCTTCCATGAAGATGTGCTGGCGGCGTTCATCCCATCCCGGCCCGCCGTATTCCGCTGGCCATGACGGCGCGACCCAGCCCTTGGTGTGCAGGATTTTCTGCCACGCCAGACTGATCGGTGCCTCGATAAAGACGCTGGTCGCGCGCCGCGTGGCGTCCTTCAACTCGGACGTCAGATGGGCATCAATCCACGCGCGCACCTCGGCGCGGAACTCGGCTTCCTCGGGGGTATCGCGCATAGGGTGGCTCAGTTCACCTGCCGCTCGCGTCCGGCCCAATAGGGCTCACGCAAGGTCCGGCGCAGCACCTTGCCCGTCGCGTTTCTGGGTAGGGCCGCCACGAAATCCACCGACTTGGGCAGTTTGAACCCGCCAATCCGCTCTCGCGCATAGGCGATGATGTCGTCCTCGCTGGCCTCGGCACCGGGTTTCAGCACCACCACCGCCTTGACCGCCTCGCCCCACTTTTCGTCGGGCACCCCGATCACCGCCACCTCCAGCACCGCCGGATGGCCAAAGATCGCGTTCTCCACCTCGTTCGGATAGACGTTCTCCGCCCCCGAACAGATCATGTCCTTGAAGCGGTCGGCGATATAGAGATAGCCGTCCTCGTCGAGATATCCGGCATCCCCCGTGGCGAACCAGCCGTCGGGCGTCACCGCCTCCTTGGTCGCATCCTCGCGCTTCCAGTACCCCACCATATTGCAGGTCGAGCGCGTCTGGATTTCCCCGATCTCACCGCTGGGCAGGACCTTGCCGTCCTTGTCCACGATCCGCAGCTCAACACCCGGCATAGGCTTGCCCGCCCCGCGCATCCGCTTGTTGCCATTGGGATCATGATCCTCCGGCGGCAGGAAGACGATCGTCCCCGTCGTCTCGGTCGCCCCATACTGCTGACAGAAGCCACAGCCGAAAACCTCGGTCGCCTGCTTCAACAACTCCAGCGCAATCGGCGATGCGCCATAAAGGATGCAGCGAAGACGGCTGTAATCGATCTCGCGCACACGCGGGTTCAGCAACAGCATGTGCAGGGCCGTCGGCACCACGAACAGCTTGCTGATCCCCGCCGCCAGCGCATCCAGCACCTGATCGGGAATAAACTCGCGCTGAATGATATTCTTGGCCCCGTTGAAATAGCCCACGGTCGCCCAGCCCACACCGCCCACATGGCCCAGCGGCATGGCCACAAGGTTGATGTCGTCATCCCCCCACCGCGACCAGTCCATGTGCTGGAAATCATCGGGAATCTTGCGGTTGCCGACCATGTTGTAGTGGCTCAGCATCACCCCCTTGGGCAGGCCCGTCGTGCCCGAGGTATAGAGCTGCAGACATACATCCTGCGGATCGACCTCGACCTTGGGATCGCTGTCCTCCTGCGCATCGCGCCAGTCGCTAAAGCGGTCATAGCCCTCCGCCCCGCCTTCCAGCGTCACGATCTTCACGCCCGCCAGCGTCTCGGCGAATACAGGCAGGCGCTCATACTGGTCCGGTCCCACAAACAACACCTGCGCCTCACAGTCCGACGCGATATGCACCACCTCCGGTGCCGCCAATCGCCAGATGATCGGCACGGTAACCGCACCGGCCTTGGCCGCCCCGAAGTAGATTTCGAAAAACTCGTCACAGCCCTTGCCGACAAAGGCCACGCGATCCCCGCGCTCCACCCCTGCGGCGATCAGCGCCCGCGCCACGCGATTGGACCGGCGATCCAGTTCCGCCCAGCTCGTCTCGCGGCCCTCGAACACGCTGGCCACCTTGTGGGGGCGTGTGCGGCCATAGTGACGCGGAATGTCCGCCAGCGTCGGCATGGCATCATAGTCGATGTCGGATACTGCGGTGTCAGCCTGCGCGAGCGCCATCGGTAATCCTCCCGTTTTGCCCCTCTCGGGCAGCCCTCTGTCGGGGCCATGGAAGGATTAACTGACCAATTAGAGCCGCTTGGCAACTATCGTTACCGATAGGTTCTGCTCATCTTGTGCTGACAAAGCCCAGCGATGCCGCCTGCTGGACGATCCGCAACCGCCCCGTCCGGCCCAGCTTCTCGCCCGCATTCTTCAGGTGGAAGCGCACCGTCGGCGTCGACAGGCCCAGAATGACGCCAATCTCGGAATCGGTCTTTCCCCCCGCCGCCAGCTTCAGACACTGGATTTCGCGGCGGGTCAGCTTGATCGCGCCTATCGGCTCGCGCCCGCGCCGCGTCTCGTCGCACATGGCGATAAAGCGCAGGGCCTCGGCTTGCATCCGCTCGGAATAGGTCTCGAACGCCGCGCGCACATCCATGACCTCCTCGGTCGCCCACACCACCGCCCCGATGACATTGCGCGGCAGATGGACCGGACAGATGATCGAGCGGCGCAGCGGCGTATCGAACTCGGCCAGCTGCTGCACCAGCGCCTCGTCCAGCACCATCCGGCGCCAGCTTCCCACCACCCCGTCATCAAAGAAAAACGGCTCGGACATCTGCCGCACCACCGCGAATATCGCCATCCGCAGCGTCAGGTCCGGTTGTTTCCAATAGTCACGCCCATGGGCGGCAAAGTCGAACAGATGCGGCACCGGCTCGCCGTTGGCATCCACCACAGGCCGCGTCGAGGAAATGTCGGCCCAGGCCGCAACCTGCGGCAGGCCCACCTCCTGACCCAGTACCGCCATACGGCCAGCCTGCTCGGAAATGCTCAACTCGGCATCGATCATACGCGTCCTCTCCCCCGCCCTATCATTACTGAGAGGTTCTACACCGGCAACAGCTATGTAATCGTCCGACTAAATAACGGCGTGTTGTGACAATCCGCGACCCACTACCCCGTCGGACCCCACTTCACGACCCTTATCAGCAATGACGGGACCCAAGTCCCGCATCACAGGGAGGAAGGGTATGCGTAGCCAAGTTGGAGGTAAAACCATTCTGCTTGCCGGGGTCGCGCTCGCGACTGTCTGGTCCGCACCCGCTTTCGCCCAGACCGCTCCGGCGGAGGAACAGGCCCACGCCGTCGGCGACATCGTCGTCACCGCCCAGCGCCGCGAGCAAAGCATCAACGAAGTCGGCATGGGCATTCAGGCCTTCGGGGCCGAAGCCCTCGACAATCTTCAGGTCACCGACGTCAAGGACCTGACCATCGTCGCCCCGTCCTTCACTGTGACGCAGGGCTACCACGGCGTGCCGATCTACACCCTGCGCGGCATCGGCTTCAACACCATCAACCTGTCCTCGACCTCCACGGTCGGCTCCTATGTTGATGAAGTCGCCTATGCCTATCCCTTTATGTTGTCCGGCCCGATCTTCGACATCGGCCGCGTCGAGGTTCTGAAGGGGCCGCAAGGCACCCTCTATGGCCGCAACACCACCGCCGGCCTCGTCAGCTTCGTCACCAACGCCCCCAGCCACGAGTTCGAGGCCACCGGCACCATCGAGGTCGGCAACTACGAGACGGTCAATTTTGAAACCGCCGTCTCCGGCCCGCTCGGCGACCGCGCCCGCGTCCGCTTTGCCCTACGCAAGGAATATTCCGGCGAGGGCTGGCAGGAAGACATGTCGTCGGGCGACACCCAGGGCAAGGTCGACCGCCTCGGCGCACGCTTCCGCCTCGACTGGGAACCGACCGACAACCTCAGCTTCAACCTGTCCTTGTCGGGCTGGACCAATGACAGCGACACCATCACCGGTCAGGCTATCGGCTACACCCCCGCAACCGACCCCGGCATTCCGGGCCGCTTCGCCGCCTTCAACGCGCCGGGTCTGGTCAACTATGTCGCCACCAACCGCCCGACCCACGGCAAGGATGCCAGCTGGGCCCCGCGCAATGTCCGCAACCGCGTGGTCGGCACCATCCCCGGCCTCGATGGTGACCTGAAGGAAAACTCGTCCTTCTTCGGTGCCGCGCTTCGCACCACGCTGGACTTCAACGAGGACGTGCGCCTCGTCTCCCTGACCAGCTACAACTATCTGGACCGCAACGCCCTGTCCGACTGGTCGGGCGCGCCCTACGAAATCATGATCCAGCGGCTGGATGGCGAAGCCAAATCCTTCTCGCAGGAACTGCGACTGGAGGGCCAGACCGAACGTCTGACGTGGCTGATCGGGGCCTACTATGCCGATGACAAGCTCATCGACAACAACATCACCAATCTGAACGACAACGCCAACGTCACGATGATCCGCTACCAGGGCAACCTGCTCCTGGGCACTCCCTTCAACTCGCTGGGCTATACCTCCGACGACATGCTGGGGGCCTTCCGCGGCTATCGCGACCTTGGCCGCATCAATGCCGATACCAAGTCCATCTTCGCCCACGGCGAATGGAAGCTGTCGGACCGACTGAACCTGACCACCGGCGTCCGCTGGACCAATGACCGCCAGACCTATGTCGGCTGCTCGGCGGACAACAACGGCTCCATGCTGCCGAACGTCAACGTCGTGAACCGCGCGCTCATCTACAACCTGTTCGGCGGCGTATTTGCCCCGACCATCGGCCTGAACGAGTGCAACACCTACAACCCTGCCCTCGAACGCTTCGCCGAAGGTCGCCACGAGATCGATGAGGAAAACGTCGGCTGGCGTCTGGGCCTCGACTGGAAGGCCTCGGACGACGTCCTGATCTACGGCTCGATCTCCGAGGGCTACAAGGCCGGCAACACCCCGATCAACGCCGCCAACGTCTCGACCCAGAACGAGCCCGCGCTTCAGGAAAAACTGCTGGCCTATGAGCTGGGCACCAAGGCAGGTCTGGCCGACAACCGCATCCAGCTGAACGTCGCCGCCTTCTATTACGACTACACGGACAAGCAGATCTCGGTCTATTTCGCAGACCCGATCTACACCGCCCTGCGTCGCCTGCAGAACGTGCCGGAATCCAAGGCTTACGGCATTGATGCCGAGGTGACGTGGCGCGTCACCGATGCCTTCACCCTGAACATGGCCGCCACCAAGCTGACCACCGAGGTGATCAACTACCACGGCACCAACGCTAACGGTCAGCCGCAGATCTATGACGGCATCCCCTTCCCCAACAGTCCCGAATGGCAGGCCAGTGTCACGGCCAGCTATGACGCCCCCATCAGCGAACGCCTCGGCCTCCAGGCAACGCTGAACTACCGCTGGCAGTCGGATACGGCATCGGACCTCTCCGAAGGTCCGCTGTTCGAAGTCGACGCCTTCGGTACCCTCAACGGCTCTGTCGGCCTCTACGACCTCGACGGTCGCTGGAAGCTGAACCTGTGGGGCCGCAACCTGACCGACGAGTATTACTGGACCAGCGTCTCCTCCAACGCCAACCTTGCCGTCCGTTTCGCCGGCAAGCCCAGAACCTTCGGTCTGAACCTGTCTTACGCCTACTGATCTTTCCCCTGGCGGGTCACAGCCTTGTGTTGTGACCCGTCGTTTTTTTATCGGCTTATTATCTGATCGATTAATAGCGATCGAGATGGGGGAGTTCGCCGCGTATGCATCCCAGTGTCCACGCCGTTTCCACGCCCGACAAACCGGCCATCATCATGGCCCGCACCGGCCAGCAACTGTCCTATGCTGGCCTTGAGGCCCTCTCGAACCGATGCGCCCACGGCCTGCGCACTATTGGGCTAAAGCGCGGCGATACGGTCGCCATCTGCCTGCCCAATGTGATCGAATTCATCCCGCTGGTCTGGGCCGCCCATCGCGCGGGCCTGCGCTATGTCTGTATCTCCAGCCGCCTGACGCGCGACGAGCTGACCTATATCCTGCACGACAGCGCCGCCCGCGCCCTGATCATCTCCCCCGCCGTCGAGACAGGCCGCGACAACACCGTCTCCGATGTGCCCGACACCCGCATCTATACGCTCGGTGGACCGATCTCCGACCTGCCGGACTTTGAAAGCGTCTGCGCGGATCAACCCGCAACGCCCCTGCCCGACCAGTCGGCGGGCACAGAGATGCTCTATTCCTCCGGCACCACAGGCCGCCCCAAGGGCATCGCCCTGCCGTTCGAGACCGACGACATCCTCCAGCCCGACGCCCTGACCATGATGGCGGCGGGCCTGTTCGGCATAAACGACCAGAGCGTCTATCTGTCGCCCGCCCCGCTCTATCACGCAGCCCCCCTGCGCTGGACCATGGCGGTCCACCGCCTTGGCGGCACGGCCATCATCATGGAAAGCTTCGACGCCGAGCTGGCGCTGGCCTCCATCCAGAAATACCGCGTCACCGCCGGACAGTTCGTGCCCACCCATTTCGTGCGGATGCTGAAACTGCCCGAGGAAGTCCGCGCCGCCTACGACGTCACCTCGATCCAGCTGGCCATCCACGCCGCCGCCCCCTGCCCCGTTCCGGTCAAGGAAGCCATGATCGAATGGTGGGGTCCCGTCCTTACCGAATACTATGCCGGAACCGAGGGTAACGGCCTGACCATGATCAGCTCCGCCGAATGGCTGACGCACAAGGGATCGGTCGGTCGTTCCGTTCTGGGGCAAGCCCGCATCTGCGACGAAAACGGCGAGGAACTGCCCGTCGGCGAGGTCGGCCAGATCTATTTCTCCGATGGCCGCGCCTTCGCCTACCACAACGATCCCGACAAAACCTCCGAGACGATGAACCGCCACGGCTGGACCTCGCTGGGCGACATCGGACGGCTGGACGAAGAAGGCTACCTCTACCTCACCGACCGCAAGAGCTTCACCATCATCTCCGGCGGCGTGAACATCTATCCGCAGGAGATCGAGAACCTGCTGATCCAGCACCCCGCCGTCACCGACGTCGCGGTCGTCAGCGCCCCCTGCCCCGAAATGGGCGAACAGGTCGTCGCCGTCATCCAGCCCGCCCACTGGTCCGACAGCGAGGAAATCCAGTCCCTCCTCGCCGAGGAACTGCGCCAGTGGACCCGCGCCCGCCTCAGCGGCGTCAAAACTCCCCGCCGCTTCGACTTCATGCCCCAACTCCCCCGCCACGACACCGGCAAACTCTACAAACGCCTCCTGCGCGACCGGTATTGGTCTAGTTCGATCTGACAATTACGTCTGACACATCGGATCCCGTAGTTTCGATAGCGACCCAAGTTTCCTCGATTCCGCCCGCCGAAATATCGGAATAGGTCTGAATCATGAGGCTATTCCAGCGATTGTTTGGACGGCACGACAGCCCCTGTCCGCGATAGGTTCGATCCGAGAGCGCTTCATTTAGCTCATTCAAGAATCGATCTTCGACCTGTCCACGCCCCAAGTCCAAGCCGGATACCCGCGGCACCGCGTCGGACACAGCCAATTCAAAGCTTACCTTGTTCCCGTAGCAGTCATATTCATACTTTGCAGACCATGTCTTAGCGATATAGGGATGCGCCCCAATAAACACAGTTTTAGAGCTATCAATCGACGGCTCTTGGCCACCCATAACCAGCAAACTCGACAATAATAGAGCTTCAATATTCATTGAAATAACTCCCCGTACAAACTCGAGTTCTAACCCCTTATGCTTGCCAAAGTTCCGCAGCATACAAAAAGCCCGCCGTGATCTCTCGCGGCGGGCTTGTCATTATCCAGCCAGTCTGACCCCTCAGACGCGCTCGATAATGATGGCCGGTGCCATGCCGCCCGCGGCGCACATGGTGATCAGGGCATAACGGCCGTTCGAGCGTTCCAGTTCGTCCAGAGCCGTGCCGATCAGCATGGAGCCGGTCGCGCCAATCGGGTGACCCAAAGCCATGGCCCCGCCGTTGATGTTGACCTTCTCGCGGTCCAGACCGAGGTCGCGGATGAACTTTTCGGCCACCACGGCAAAGGCCTCGTTGATCTCCCACACATCGATGTCGGCGACCGTCAGACCCGCCTTGGCCAGCGCCTTCTTCGCCGCCGGAACCGGTGCGTTCAGCATCAGGGTCGGGTCATCGCCCACGTTCACATAGGTGACCACGCGGCCGCGCGCCTTCAGCCCGTTCTTGGCTGCATATTCCGGCGAGGTGATCAGCAGAGCCGCCGCCCCGTCCACCACACCGGACGAGTTGCCCGCATGGTGCACCGGCTCGATCTCGACATCCGGATAGCGGCGCTTGATCTGGCTGGCAAAGGTGACGCCATTGCCCTGATCCCAGTTGGCCAGAGCGCCGAAACTCCCCTTAAGCGCCGCCAGCCCCTCAGCCGTCGTCGACGGGCGCGGAAACTCCTCGTGGTCCAGCGCCACCGAGCCGTCGGTGTTCAGCACCGGCACCAGCGACTTGTTGAAACGGCCTTCCTTGATGGCCCGATCCGCGCGCTGCTGCGACACCAGCGCCAGCGCATCCAGCGCCTCGCGCGGGATGCCCTCGATTGCCGCGATGGCATCGCCGCACACGCCCTGGTGCGACTGCGGATGCAGCTTGTCCAACTCCTCATAGCCCGAGCCCATCAGCTGGGGCGGCACGCCATGGGCCTGATCCTCGGCGGCCAGTTGCGCCGTATAGGACATCATCTCCACGCCGCCCGCGACCACGCAGTCCTCAAAGCCGGAAGCCACCGCCGCCGCCGCCTGCGCCACAGCCGTAATGCCACCACCGCAGAAGCGGTCCAGCGTCACACCCGACGCCTTGGTGTCATATCCCGCCGCCAGCGCCGCCATGCGGGCCAGATCGCCGCCCTGCTTGCCGCGCTGGGTCGAGGTGGAGATGATCACATCATCCACCGTCGCCGTATCCAGCTTGTTGCGCTCGGCAATGGCCTTCAGGACCGTCGCGCCAAGATGCGTGGGGTGCAGGTGCGACAACGCCCCCTTGCCCGGCTTGCCAATGCCGCGCGGGGTGCGCACGGCGTCAATGATCAGGGCCTCGCCCATAACGTCTCTCCCCTTGGGTACGGTTATCGGGTGAAGCTGCCGCCGCTGGCGGCCTTCTCGGCCAGCAGCTTGGCGGGTTCGATCCCCATGGCCTTCAAGCCCTCGACGATCTTCGGCAGGCCCACAGTGTCGGCCCAGAACATCGGACCGCCCGTATAGACGGGCCAGTTGTAGCCAAGGATACAGGCCACATCGATGTCGCTGGCGCGCAGGGCAATGCCCTCTTCCAGCACCTTGGCCGCCTCGTTCACCACCGGATACAGCAGGGTCGCGACGATCTCCTCGTCGCTCACCTCTCCGCGCGTCTTGGCACCTTTAAAGTCCGCGAAATCGGCAATCACCTTGGCCGCGACGGGGCTGGGCGTCGCACGGCGGTTCTCGTCATAGTCATAGAAGCCGCCATTCTTCTTCTGGCCCAGACGGTCCAGCGCCACGAGGTCGCCGTACAGGGTCCGCTCGTTCGAGCCGCGCCCGATCACATCCAGACCCACAAGGTCGATCATGGCGAACGGCCCCATGGCAAAGCCATAGTCGTAGAGCGCCTTGTCGATCTGCTGCGGCGTCGGCCCTTCCAGCACCAGCTGGTCGGCGGCAAAGCCGCGCTGGGCCAGAATGCGGTTGGCGATAAAGCCGTGGCACACGCCCGACAGCACCGGCACCTTGTTGATGACCTTGCCGAGCGCCATGCCCGTGGCGACGACTTCCGGACGGGTCTTGGCACCGCGCACCACTTCCAGCAGGCGCATGACATTGGCCGGCGAGAAGAAGTGCAGGCCGATCACATCCTCCGGACGCGAGGTCGAAGCCGCGATCTCGTCCAGATCAAGGAAGCTGGTGTTGGATGCCAAAATCGCGCCCTTCTTGGCGATCTTGTCCAGCTCGCCGAAGATTTCCTTCTTCAGGCCCATCTCCTCGAAGACAGCCTCGATGATCAGGTCCACATCCCCGAGGTCCGACTTCGACAGCGACGGGGTGATCAGCGCCATGCGCTGCTCGACCTGTTCCTGCGTCATCCGGCCCTTGGCAGCGGTGTTCTCATAGTTCTTGCGGATGACACCCACGCCGCGATCCAGCGCCGCCTGATTGTTCTCCACCAGCGTCACCGGAATCCCCGCATTGAGGAAGTTCATGGTGATGCCGCCACCCATGGTGC
>NZ_CAMZFB010000005.1 GCF_947305955.1 uncultured Brevundimonas sp. | reverse complement strand
TTCCCGGAACGGCCCTTGATCGTTTGGCGTCAGTGCGAGTTAGAGAACTTGCAGTTGACCGGCCGAAACCTTGCCGCTGTGGCGGTCGGTTTCCAGCTCGTACGAGACAGCTTGGCCGTCGTTCAGGCCGCGCAGGCCAGCAGCTTCAACTGCCGAGATGTGCACGAACACGTCGCTGCCACCAGCGTCGGGAGCGATGAAGCCGTAGCCCTTGGTGGAGTTAAACCATTTTACGGTGCCGTTAGCCATTTTATGACCTCCAGTGGGTTGAGCGCGAAGACCTATTCTTCGGGCCCGTCGGGTCTAGGGAAACGGCAGATCTCAATGCGTCGCAAAGAAGAAAAGGGCGTTACGCAGAGATATCGACGCCCCCTTTTGATCCGTTTGACGCCGCTGATCAAGGGGTCAGTGCTACCACCAATGTCTTTTGAGGCGCAGGCATCCGCTCTGCGCCCCTTGATCCTTAGCCCTTTGCCGGAGCCAGATAGGCCGCCAGTTCGTCGAATTCCTGCAGGAAGACCGAGCGCAGGGCGTCCGCTTCCATGATGATCTCATGGCGGGCATCCGGCACCTCGACATAGCGGCCGCGCCCCAGGCGTCGAGCCGCCCAGCGGGCCGTCTGTTTCCAGACCACAGTGTCCTCGCCGCCCTGAACGACACAGACCGGCACCTTAACCGACTTGAGCGCTCGCGCCTTCAACACCCGCTCACCGGCATCCAGCGCAAAGCCCAGCCAGCCCCACGTCGGGCCACCGATGGCCAGATGCGGGCAGGCGAACAGCTGCTGCTGCCACAGGCTATAACGCGCCGCATCGCTCGTCAGGGCGTCGTTCTCGAAGGTGTGGCTGAACGGATCATCGACATTGTCGAGGACATAGTCGCCGCCCTTGCCGTTACGCAGCGCCCAGCGCACGGCCAGCTTGACCGACCACATCGAACGCTTGCCCGTGCGGATGCGGAACATGGGGCTGCTGAGCAGGGCACCGGCAAAACGGTCATCGCCGCTTTGCAGGGTCAGCAGATTGAGGGTCGCGCCCATGGAATGGCCGATCATCAGCCACGGCTTGGGCAGTTGCTGGGAATAGGCGTCGATCAGGCGCGAATAGTCGTCCAGAAACTCTTCGACCGCGCGGGCATGGCCCTTCAAACGGTCTGGCAACAGCCGCGCCGACAGCCCCTGTCCGCGCCAGTCGTGCAGCAGGACGCAAAAGCCGCGCGCCAACAGATTGCCCGCCAGCTCATAGTATTTCTCGATCGGCTCGGTCCGCCCCGGACTGATGATCACCGTCCCGCGCGGCTTTTCAGCCTGAAGCACCGAAGGACGCCACAGGGCGGCGCGAAGACGCAGCCCTCCTGCGCCCCTGAACCAGTCGGCCTCGCCGCCGGGCGGCGGAACCGCACCGGGCACACCCATCAAAGGCGCTTGGGATGACAGAGGCTGCTGGCGGGTCACTCGGGTTTCCTGAATTTGAGGGTCATGCGGTCGGATTCACCGATCGCGTCGTACTTGCTGTGGTCGAACTCGAGGTTCGGCGGATCGCCGGGGGCCGAGGAACGGCGCGTCGGCGGCAAGGTCTCTACCCCGAACGGGTGGTCCTTGGTGTCCAACGGATTGGCGTTGATGTCGGATGACTCGACGAACTCGAACCCTGCCTCTTCGGCCAGCTGGCGCACGAAGGCTTCCTGCACATAGCCATTGGCCGCGGCCGGATCCTGATCCTCGTCGGATTGCAGGCGGTGTTGTTCGATGCCGAGAATGCCGCCGGGGCGAAGGGCCGCGAAGGCGTCGACAAAGGCCTTTTCCGCAATACCTGCCGCCATCCACACGTGGATATAGCGCATGAACAGGACCATGTCGGCGGTACCCGGCGGCTCGAGGATCGGGCCGGAACCCAGACCAAAGCTGGTGAACTCGACCTTGCCGTACAGCTTCTTGTCGGACTCCAGACGGGCCTTCAGCGCATTATTGACCGCGACCTGAGCCGGATCGGCACCCTCACCCTCGACAAAGCCCGCGACATAGAGCTGGCCGCGGCCACGCGCCAGATAGGGGGCAAGGATGTCGGTGTACCAGCCACCACCCGGCCAGAACTCGACCACCTTCATCGACGGCTGCAGACCAAAGAAGCGCAGGGTCTCCATCGGATGGCGCCACTTGTCGCGGGCCTTTTCTTCCGGCGAGCGCCAAGCGCCTGCGACCGCCCATTCCAGACTGCCTTCGGGCGGGCCATCGACGACCGGCGCGGCGGCGGGCTGAGCCTCTTCCTTTTTCTTGCGGTTACACGCCGAAACGCCGATCAGGCCGGCGGCGGCAACGCTGCCGAGGAACGCGCGGCGCGAGGAAAGAAGGGTCATCTGCTGGCTCCGTCCGAAGCGGGATACTGGACCGTGATCGCAATCGCCATCACCAGACCGGGGTAATGGCACAGCGATTTGACCATCATTGGGCCGTCAGGGGTTTACGGAAACGCAGGGTCATTCGATCGCTTTCGCCAATAGCATCCAGCGCCGCGCGCTCCTCTGCCGTCAGGGTGCGACCGTTCTGTTCGCTGCGGCGCACGGGCGGCAAGGACCAGACACCAAACGGATGGTTCTTGGTATCGGCGGCATTGGCGTTGATCTCGCTGCGGTTATCCAGCTCGAAACCTGCCTCGCGCGCCATACGGATGATCCAGCTTTCCGGCACATAGCCGGTACCGGCCACATCTTCGACCGCCACGCCTTCGACGCTGCGATGCTGTTCGACGGCCAGAATACCGCCCGGCTTTAGGGCTTTGAAAAAGGCTTGCAGATAGCCTTCGACCACACCGGCGCGATGCCAGTTGTGGAAGGCCCGCGCCACAACGATCAGGTCCGCCGTGTCATCTCCTACGCCCATGCCTTCCAGCGGACGGTTCACCGGCACATAGGTGCCGCCCGAGGCCGTGGTGTAGGGCTCCAGAATATTGCGCCACCAACCGGCACGGCCCGGTTCGATCTCCACCACCGTCATGCCCGGCTGAAGCCCCCAGAAGGTCAGGGTCTCCATCGGATGGCGATAGACGTCGCGCGCCTTGTCCTCTGCGGGACGGGTGGGCGAAGCGATCGCCGCGACCAGAGCTTCATCTTCACCGACGGACGGCATTTCCATCGCCAGGCCCTGACGGTGGGGCAGTTGGGCCGGAAACTCGGTGGGCACTGACTGGGCGACAGCGCTGCCGGACATGAGAAGAGCGGCAGCCAACGTGCCAAGGACGAGCGGTTTCATGAGTTCTCCGTGTCGTCGGTTTTTGAGGCTTGGCTGATTGTTAAGGTGCTTCGCGGCTGGAGCAAGGTACAGATCGGTGATTTTCACCCCTTGCACCCTCAAAATCGCTTCCTAACTTCTATTCCGAAGGTGCCGCTGACGGGCCTTCCAGTCTTGTCGGGGCCGAGCACGGGCCGTCGGGACTGAACCCCAATGTGGTCCGGGGCAAATCGCCGGATCGCTCAACCTTGCTGACCTTTCAGGAGGATGCAAATGCGTAACTATGACCTGACCCCGCTGTTCCGTACGGCCGTAGGCTTTGACCGCCTCGCCCGCCAGATCGAAACCGCTGCTCGTACCAGCCAGGAAACCGGTTGGCCGCCCTACAATATCGAGAGCACCGGCGAAGACAGCTATCGCATTGAACTGGCTGTCGCGGGCTTTGCGCCTGAAGAACTGAACATCGAGGCGAAGGAAAACCTTCTGACCATCACGGGCAAGAAGCCAGCACAGGACGAGACGGTCCAGCGCACCTTCCTGCATCGCGGTCTGGCCGAGCGCGACTTCGAACGCCGCTTCCAGCTGGCCGACTATGTGGTGGTGAAGAACGCCAGCCTGAGCCACGGCCTGCTCAGCATCGAACTGCAACGTGAGCTGCCGGAATCGTTGAAGCCGCGCCGCATCGAGATCGCTGACGGCTCCAAATTGATCGAGAGCAAGGCCGACACCAAAAAGGCTGCCTAAGCTCTAACCCTCTTCTCCCCTGCCGACATGACTGGCGGTCCCCACACGGGGGCCGCCTTTCTTTTTTCAGCCTTCGGCGAGGCTGAGGACCTGTTCGGCGCTCATGCCCCGAAGGTTGTTCAGACGGGTACCCGTGACATCGGCACCGCGAAGCTGGACGTCCACCAGTCGCGCGCGCCCCAAATCCGCCTGCGAAAGATTGGCACGGCGCATGTCTGCCCCCGTCAGGTCCGCCCCGCGCAGGGTCGCGCCCGACAGGTCCGCCGGAAGCAGCCTGTCCGCCGTCAACAGCAACGGCCCCAACTGGGCATCGCGAAGGTCCGAACCGTTCAGACGCGCACCGGCAAGGCGCGCCCCGCGCAAGTCGGCACGGCGCAGATTGACCGACCGAAGGTCCGCCCCTTCCAACTGCGCGCCCTGAAGCTGCACGCCCTCCATATCGAGGCCATAGAAGACCGCGCCCTTGGCCGACAGGGCCGTCAGGTTCAGCCCGGCGATGGAATCCAGAGGCCGCAGGTCAACACCGTCGAACACCGAGGGCTGGCCTTCGCGGCCCCCCGTCTCGCACCACTGGGCATGAACGCGCAGCATATCCGCCGCCGGCAGCGACGCCATGGGTTCGGCCGACGATCCGGTGTCGGTCAGGGTGCCTTCCATATTGGCCCCGTCCGTGCGCCACATGGTCGCCTTTACGCCGACAAGGACAGCACCTGATAGGTCCGCGCCCGACAGGTCCGCGCCCGACAAGTCCGCCCCTGCCAGATCGGCCCCCTTGAAGCTGGCCTGTTTCAGATTGGCCCGCACCAGTTTGCAGTCCTTCATCACCGCATCGGTAAAGTCCGCCGCGATGGCGATCACACCCGTTAGGCGCGAGCGTTGAAGATTGGCCCCCGACAGATTGGCCCCTTGGGCCTCGGTATCGGCACGTTTGCGGGCTTCCAGAACGCGATAGCCCAGCTTGGCGTCAGAGGCGGCGATAGCCCCTTCGCGCAGATCGGCCTCGAACATATCGGCGCCCGACAGGTCGGCCCCGCGCAGGCAGGCCCCGCGAAGGTCCGCACGGCGCAAGCTGGCATTGGTCAGGTCGACGTCCTGCATATCCGCGCCGAAAAAGGTGGCATTATCCAGCTTGGCCGAGGACAGCTGGGTCCCGATCAGACAGGCCGCAGTGAAATCGGCATCGGCAAGATTGCGCCCGCGCAGATCAAGGCCGCTCAGATCCATCCAGGCGAAGACCGCCCGCGCGCCGCCGGGGCGTGCTTGCCACAACCGGTCGTGCTTGGCGCAGATCAGATCGACCTCGGCCTGCGTCGGTCGTTTGCGAACGGGGATGTCGGCTTCGCTCATACCGTCCTTATGACCGAACGGAGATTAAAGAAGCTTTGCAGTGACTTATTCGGTTAACAGGCCTTCGGCGCGCAGAGCCTCGGCCAGAGGGCCTTCTGTCGTCCAGACGCGCGTATAGCCCGCCTCGCCCAGACGCTTCAGTTCGCCCTTGAGATCAGCCTTGGGCGAGGCTGCAAAACGGGCATCAAAACCGACACCATCGGTCGAGACGCGCACCATGGGACGGCCCGTTTCCAGACGGTGCAGGAAGCCTTCGCAAAGGGCCAGACACTCGGCTTCCAGCACACCGGCATCCACTTGCAGACCTTCGGAACGCAGACGTTCGACCCCGCGGCCCGAGGCGAAGGGCGAGGGGTCAAAGGCCCCGATGACCACGCGGGCGATACCCGCCTCGGTCAGGAAATGGGCGCAGGACTTGCGGCCCGAGGAGCGCGCGCCACACGGCTCTAGCGTGACATAGGCGGTGGCCCCCTTGGCGGCTTCGCCCGCCGCCGGAACGGCCTGTTCCTCGGCGTGGGGACGGCCGCCATGTGCGGTGGCCGCCTCGGCGACGATCTGGCCGTCCTTGACGATCACACAGCCGACAGCCGGATTGGGCCAGGTCCGCCCCATGTTCTGGCGCGCCAGTTCGATGGCGCGCGCCATGAAGGTTTGGTCCTGTTCCAATCCGGTCGTGGTCATATCAGGCGATTTCCGGCAGTGCAGTGGCGCGGGTCTGGTCCAGATAACGGGCCGAGACCGGCTTGAGTTCGGCATCCAGTTCGATGTCGAGCGGGTTGCTGGTGGGGATTTCGACTTCGACAATCTTGTCGTCGGCGACGTTGAACAGCAGTTTGACGATGGCGCGCAGCGAGTTGCCGTGAGCGGCAATCATCACATCCTCGCCGGCCTTCAGACGCGGCGCGATCGCGGCATCCCAATAGGGCTGCACGCGGTCAAGCGTGGTTTTCAGGCTTTCGGTGTCCGGAATGGCCTTGCCCGCATAGCGTTCGTCATTGGCGAAGCTGTACTCGCTGTCGGCGGCCAGCGGCGGCGGCGGCACGTCATAGGAACGACGCCAGATCTTGACCTGCTCGTCGCCGTGCTTGGCAGCGGTCTCGGCCTTGTCCAGACCGGTCAGGCCGCCATAGTGGCGCTCGTTCAGACGCCAGTCCTCGATGACCTCGACGTCCTTCAGGCCAGCGGTTTCCAGCGCGATCGCGCCCGTGCGCTTCGCGCGCGTCAGGACCGAGGTGAAAAGCACGCTCGGCTTGAAACCGGCCTCGGCGATCAATTCGCCGCCCTTGCGGGCCTGGGCTTCGCCCTCTTCGGTCAGGTTGACATCAACCCAGCCGGTGAAGCGGTTTTCAAGGTTCCACTGGCTTTGACCGTGGCGCAGCAGGATCAGACGCGACATTGAGCACTCCGTTATCTCATGGGCATGGCTATGGGCCGAGGCTCCATCGGTCAAGGCTGTATTGACGACATAGGAGAACCGTCACCCCCGGTGAGCGCTTCTAACGGTTGCCAGACTGTCGCTGCCGATGGTCTAAGAGGCCCCCTCATCACGGCGCGATCACTCCGATGATCCAGCCCGATCCAAAGGCTACGGATACCCAAATGCTGAAACCCCGTCAGGACCTGAAGCCCAACACGGCCGCGTTCGAGACCGAGGCGCTGGTCAAGCCGACGGGCTTCCGCGAATACGATGCCCGCTGGATCCTGGAAAAAGAGATCAACCTGCTGGGCATACAGGCGCTGGGTCTGGGTCTGGCGACCTATGTCCATGAACAGGGCATCATGCCCAAGATCGTCATCGGCCACGATTTCCGCGGCTATTCCCTGTCGGTCAAACAGGCCCTAACGATCGGCCTGCTGCAAGGCGGGATGGAAGTTCTGGACATCGGCCTCGCCCTGTCGCCGACCGCCTATTACGCCCAGTTCGCACTCGACGCCCCGTGCGTAGCCATGGTCACCGCCAGCCACAACGAAAACGGTTGGACCGGCGTGAAGATGGGCGCGAACAAGCCCCTGACCTTCGGCCCCGACGAGATGACCCGCCTGAAGGAAATCGTCCTTGGCGGTCTGGGCGTGGAACGTGCGGGTGGCACCCTGACCCGCATCGAAAACTTTGCCCAGCAATACATCGCCGACGTTGCCACCAAGGCGCAGATCAAGCGCCCGCTGAAGGTGGTTGCGGCCTGCGGCAATGGTACCGCCGGTGCTTTCGCGCCCGAGGCCCTGCGCCGCATGGGTGTGGAGGTGATCGAGATGGATACCGAGCTCGACTACACCTTCCCCAAATACAACCCGAACCCCGAAGACCACGCCATGCTGGTACAGATGGCGGCCAAGGTGAAGGAAACCGGTGCCGACCTCGCACTCGGCTTTGACGGTGACGGCGACCGCTGTGGCGTGGTGGACGATACGGGCGAGGAAATCTTCGCCGACAAGATCGGCCTGATGCTGGCGCGTGACCTGTCGGCGGTCTATCCGGGCTCGACCTTCGTGGTCGATGTGAAGTCCACGGGCCTGTACAAGACCGACGAGGTCCTCAAAGCCAATGGCGCGACCACCGTCTACTGGAAGACCGGCCACTCCTACATCAAGCGCAAGACCGCAGAGATTGGCGCGCTGGCGGGCTTTGAAAAGTCGGGCCACTTCTTCATGGCCGGTGATCTGGGCCACGGCTATGACGACGGTCTGGTGGCTGCCGCCGCGATCCTCGCCATGCTGGACCGCAACCCCGACAAGAAACTGTCGGAGCTGAAGGCCGCTCTGCCGCCCGCCTATACCAGCCTGACCATGTCGCCCCACTGCGATGACGAGCTGAAGTACGACGTGCTGGCCCGCATCGTGAAGGAATACGAGGACCTGTTCGCTGCGGGAGGCTCGATCCTGGGCCGCAAGATCGTCGAGGTCATCACCGTCAACGGCGTGCGCGTCCACCTCGAGGATGGTTCGTGGGTTCTGGTGCGCGCCTCCTCCAACAAGCCGGAACTGGTCGTGGTGGTCGAGAGCATGCAATCGGCCGATGACATGCGCGCACTCTTCCGTGAAGAGGTGAAGCCGCGTCTGGCCAACCATCCTGAAATCGGGGCATTCAATCAGGAAATCTAAGCGGATTTTTTGATGACGACGCCCGACCTTCCCGTCCTGATCATCGGCGGTGGCTTTTCCGGTGCCATGCTGGCGGCCCGCCTTGCCGAAAAGGGTCAGGCCAGCGTGGTCATCGACCGGTCGGGCAAGCGGGGCCTCGGCGTCGCCTATTCTACCGTTGAGGATGTCCACCGCCTTAATGTGCGAACCGCCACCATGGGCGCGCTGGCACACGATGTGGGCGATTTCGCCCGCTGGCTGGAACGGCATCATCCGGCCCACGCCGACCCGGAAGGCTTTGCCCCACGCCGCCTCTACGGGGCCTATGTGCAGAACCGCCTGTCAGGCGTGGAGAAACAGCATCCCGATCTGATCCGCTGGATCGAGGGCGAAGCGGTCGGGATCGACGGCACCACGGTCCACCTCTCCGACGGGCGTTCGCTGGCTGGCCGCGCTATCGTTCTGGCCAGCGGCAACCCGCCCCCGCGCACGGGCCGCGACAGCGACAGCCCGCGCCGCCTTGCCGATCCCTGGGCAGCCGGTGCGCTGAATAGAATAGCGCCCGACGACAACATCATGGTGCTGGGCACGGGCCTGACCATGGTGGATGTTTTTCTCAGTCTCGATGCCGCCGGATGGCAGGGCCGTGCCTTGGCCGTGTCACGCCGCGGCCTTGCTCCGCGTGCCCACATCTATGGCCACCACCGCGCCGCGTCCCTGCCCGACGCCGCGCTGAAAGGTCCGCTGTCGCGCCGCCTGCGCGCCGCCCGCGACCTTGCCCGTGAACATGACTGGCGCGACGTGATGGACGGTTACCGCCCGATCACCGCCCGCCTGTGGGAAGAGGCCTCGGAAGACGAGCGCGGGCGCTTCCTGCGTCACCTGCGTCCCTGGTGGGACGTTCACCGCCACCGCATTGCACCGGACGTGGCCGAGGTCATCTCTCGCCTTGAAAAGGCCGGACGTCTGGAAATCACGGCGGGCCGCCTCGGCAGGATCAGCGACCGCGACGGCGGACTGGATGTCGAATGGACACCGCGCGGCGGACAAACCCCGCGCGGGGCCAGCGTCCAATGGCTGATCGACTGTACGGGGCCTGGCCATGATCCGGCCCGCGATCCGCTGACCGCGCCTCTAATCGCTTCGGGCCGTCTGTCGGTTGATACCTTGGGTCTTGGGCTTCGCGTGGCTCCGTCCGGACAGGCGGTCGGCAGGGATGGCTCTGCCGATCCCGTCATCCACGTCCTTGGGCCGCCTGCGCGCGGGGCCTTCTGGGAGACGATCGCCGTCCCCGATCTGAGGCAGAGGATCGAGGATCAGTCGGATCGCCTCGGACACTGAAAACAAAAAAGGGCGGTCCGCCAAGGCCGCCCTTTTCCGTCCTGTTATCAGGCCTTTTCGACGGCCTCAGCCACGTCGTTGACTACCCGTTTGACGAGGGCCTCGTCGTCGCCCTCGGCCATGACGCGGATCAGCTTTTCCGTGCCCGATTTGCGGACCAGAAGGCGGCCCGAACCGTTCAGCGACGCCTCGGCCTCGGCCATGGCCTGTTTGACCAGATCGGTCTCCAGCGGAGCCTCCGAGGTATAGCGGACATTCTTGAGCAGTTGGGGCACCGGCTCGAACTGGCGGGCCAGCTCGCTCATCGGCACACCGGCTTCCACCAGCACGGCCAGAACCTGAAGCGCGGCCATCAAGCCATCACCCGTCGTGGCGTGGTCGCGCAGGATGATGTGTCCCGACTGCTCGCCGCCGATGTTGAAGCCGCCCTGACGCATGCGCTCCATCACATAGCGGTCGCCCACCTTGGTGCGCTCCAGCGTCAGACCCTCGGCCTTCAGGCGGCGCTCCAGTCCAAGGTTGGACATAACCGTCGCCACCACGCCATTGCCGTTCAGGCGGCCGCGCTTGGCCCAGTCCAGACCGATCAGGGCCATGATCTGATCACCGTCGACCACATGGCCCTTTTCATCACAGATGATGACGCGGTCGGCATCACCGTCCAGTGCGATGCCGATGTCGCAGCGATAGCGTTTGACCGCCTCGGACACGGTTTCGGGATGGGTGGAGCCGCACTCGGCGTTGATGTTCAGGCCGTTCGGCTCGACACCGACGGGGAATACCTCGGCGCCCAGCTCATAGAGGGTTGTCGGAGCCACGCGGTAACCCGCGCCGTTGGCGCAGTCGATGGCGACGCGCAGACCCTTGAGGCTGAGGCGTTTCGGGAAGGCCTGTTTGGCGATTTCGATATAGCGCGGCGGAGCGTCATCGATCCGCTTGACGCGGCCCAGCTTGTTCGACGGCGCGAGGTTCTCGCTCAGCGCCTCGTCCATCATGGCCTCGATCCTCAGCTCGATCTCGTCCGACAGCTTGTAGCCGTCCGGCCCGAACAGCTTAATGCCGTTGTCGGCATAGTCGTTGTGCGAGGCCGAGATCATGATGCCAAGATCGGCGCGCATGGAGCGGGTCATCATCGCCACGCCCGGCGTCGGCAGCGGCCCAAAGGTGCGCACGTCCATCCCCACAGACGCCAGACCCGCCACCAGCGCAGGCTCCAGCATATAGCCGGACAGGCGGGTGTCCTTGCCGATCACCACCAGATGGCGGCGGTCATCGCCGGTGCTGAACAGGCGGCCAGCCGCCAGACCCACGCGCAGGGCGACCTCGGCGGTCATCGGATAGGTATTGGCGCGGCCACGGATGCCGTCGGTACCGAAATATTTTCTCTCGCCCAAAGGCGCATTCCTTCACTGGCGGGATTACGGAAACCTTCCGAAACCCATTTTTTGATGCCGGATGAGCGCACAATGCTTATGTGCCAAGCTCAAAGGCGAAAGCTGAACCTTCTCGCTTACCTCAAACTGGGCCCCCGACGCAAAACCGGACCCACTTTTGTCGGAGTACAACCATGTGCGGCATTATTGGCGTGACCGGAACGGGTCCTGTTGTTCCCCGTCTGATCGACAGCCTGAAACGTCTGGAGTACCGAGGCTATGACTCCGCCGGTATCGCCGTGCAGGACGACAGCGGCATCCGCCGCCGCCGCGCCAAGGGCAAGATCCGCAACCTCGAAGCCGTTCTGGCCGAAGACCCCATTCAGGGTTCGGTCGGCATCGGCCACACCCGCTGGGCCACCCACGGCGCGCCGACCCAGGCCAACGCCCACCCGCACAAGGCGGGCCGCGTCTGTCTGGTCCACAACGGCATCATCGAAAACTTCGCCGAACTGAAGGCCGAGTTGGAAGCCGAAGGCCGCGTGTTCGAAAGCCAGACCGACACCGAGGTCGTCGCCCACCTTCTCGACCACAACATCGATGCGGGCATGGCCCCGCTGGATGCCTTCAAGGCTACGCTCGACCGCCTGACGGGGGCCTATGCCCTCGCCGTCCTGATCGAGGGCGAGAAGGAACTGATCCTCGGCGCCCGCCGTGGCAGCCCGCTGGTCGTCGGCTGGGGCGAGGGCGAGATGTATCTCGGCTCTGACGCGCTGGCTGTTGGCCCGTTCACCCAACAGATATCCTATCTGGAAGAAGGCGACTATGTCGCCATGACCCGCACCGACGCGCAAATCTTCAGTGCCGATGGCCAGCCCGCCAACCGTCCGGTCGTCAAGGTCGCCGCCTCCAGCGCCCTCGTGGAAAAGGGCAGCTTCCGCCACTTCATGGAAAAGGAAATCCATGAACAGCCGGACAGCGTCCAGCACACCCTGTCGGAATACCTCGATCTGGTGACGGCCAAGGCCAAGCCCGCCGCCGTGGACTTTGCCAATATCGACCGTATCCAGATCATCGCCTGCGGTACCGCCTTTTACGCAGGCCAGATCGGCCGCTATGCGTTCGAGAAATACGCCGGCCTGCCGTGCGATGTCGAAATCGCGTCCGAGTTCCGTTACCGCGATCCGGCCCTCGCCAAGGGCACGCTGTCCGTTGCCGTGAGCCAGTCGGGCGAGACGGCGGACACCCTGGCCGGCCTGACGTGGTGCAAGGCACAGGGGCTCAAGACCGCCGCTGTCGTCAACGTCCACACCTCGTCCATGGCTCGCGAGGCCGAAATCCTGTGGCCGACCCACGCCGGTCCCGAAATCGGCGTCGCCTCGACCAAGGCCTTTACCGCACAGGTCGCTGCGCTCCTGTCTCTGGCGATTGCCGCCGGGGTCGCCCGCGGCAAGATCACCGAGGCTGAGGAAGCCGAACTGGTCCGCGCCCTGTTCGAAGCCCCGCGCCTGATCTCCGAAGCCCTCTATATGGACAAGCCGATCCGCGTGCTGGTGCAGGAACTGGCCAAGGCGCGTGACGTACTGTTCCTGGGTCGCGGGGCCATGTATCCGCTGGCCATGGAAGGCGCGCTGAAGCTGAAGGAAATCAGCTACATCCACGCCGAAGGCTATGCCGCCGGCGAGTTGAAGCACGGCCCGATCGCGCTGATCGACGAATATACCCCGACCATCGCCCTGGCCCCGCTGGACGAGCTTTACGAAAAGACCGCCTCCAACCTTCAGGAAGTGGCCGCCCGTGGTGGTCCGGTGATCATGATCGCGCCCGCCAACGCACCGGAACTGCATGGCGAGGGCATCGAGCGTATCGCTGCGCCTGCCGTGCATCCGATCGCCGCGCCGCTGGTCTATGCCGTGCCGATGCAGCTGCTGTCCTATTTCACCGCCGTGCAGAAGGGCACGGATGTCGACCAGCCGCGCAATCTGGCGAAATCCGTCACGGTCGAATAAGGCCGTGAACCTCCCGTGCAAACGGCAGTTTAGCTAACTGCCGTTTGACGGAGGCCAGAATGCCCCTATGACTGGCACCATCATAGGCTGATCTGGATTGTCCATGTCGAGTTCACACGCCCGCCTTCGCAAGGCGGTTTTGCCCGTTGCCGGTCTGGGGACGCGCGTCCTTCCCGGCACCAAGACCACCCCGAAGGAGCTGCTGAACGTCGTGGACAGGCCCATCCTGTCCTACATCGTCGAAGAGGCGCGCGAGGCAGGGATCGAGCATATCGTCTTCGTCACCGGCCGCGCCAAACAGGCCATCGAGGACTATTTCGACCATCAGGTCGAACTGGAAGCCCAGCTTGAGGCCAAGGGCAAGACCGACATCCTCGATGTCATGAATGCCGAACTCGCCCGCGCGGGCGAGATGAGCTTCACCCGCCAGATGAAGCCCAAGGGCCTCGGCCACGCCATCTGGTGTGCGCGCGACATCATCGGGCACGAGCCGTTCGCGGTCATCCTTCCCGACGTCATCGTCGACAGCCAGCCGGGTGCCCTCAAACAGCTGGCCGACGTCTATGCCAAGGTCGGCGGCAATGTCATCGGCGTCGAGCAGGTGCCGGACGAGCAGACCCACAAATACGGCATCGTCGATCCGGCGGGCCGTGATGGCCGCTCCATCACCATGAAGGGCATGGTGGAAAAGCCCGCCAAGGGCACCGCCCCGTCGAACCTATCGATCTCGGGCCGATATATCCTGCAGCCGGAAATCTTCGACCTTCTGGCGACGCAGGAAGCCGGTGCGGGCGGCGAGATCCAACTAACCGACGCTATGGCCCGCCTGATGGGCAGCCAGAAATTCACCGCCTATGAGTATGAAGGCGTGACCCACGACTGCGGCGACAAGATCGGCCTTCTGCGCGCCAATGTGGCGCTGGCCCTGAAGCGCCCCGATCTGGGGCCGGCTGCACGCGAAGCCATTGAGGCCCTGCTGTAAAATCCCTCTTCCCCCGAGACGGAGTGTTGTCGATGCGCGTGATGATCCTTGGCGGAGACGGCTTCTGCGGCTGGCCCACGGCGCTTCACCTGTCGGACAACGGCTGGGACGTGCTGATCGTCGACAACCTCAGCCGCCGGAACATCGACAACGAGCTGGGCGTCCAGTCCCTGACGCCCATCACCTCCATCCACGACCGCATCAGGGCATGGAAAGAGGTGTCGGGCCGGACCGTCGCCTATGAGAACCTGACGGTCGGCAAGGACTTTGAGCGCCTGCTGGGCCTGCTGAAATCGTGGAAGCCGGACAGCATCGTCCACTTCGCCGAGCAGCGCGCCGCCCCCTATTCGATGAAGTCGGCGCGGCACAAGCTCTACACCGTCGACAACAACCTGAACGCCACCAACCATCTGCTGGCGGCCATGGTGGACAGTGGGCTGGACATCCATCTGGCGCACCTCGGCACCATGGGGGTCTATGGCTATACGACCGCGGGGCTGAAAATCCCCGAGGGCTATCTCAAGGTGACGGTCGATACCGACTTTGGGCCCACCGAACAGGAAATCCTGTTCCCGCCTAACCCCGGCAGCATCTATCACATGACCAAGACGCAGGACGCCCTGCTGTTCCAGTTCTACGCCAAGAACGACCAGCTTCGGATCACCGACCTGCATCAGGGCATCGTCTGGGGCGCGCAGACCGAACAGACCCGCATAGACGAGCGACTGATCAACCGTTTCGACTATGACGGCGACTATGGCACCGTGCTGAACCGCTTTTTGATGCAGGCGGCGGTCGGCTATCCGCTGACGGTCCACGGATCGGGCGGCCAGACGCGGGCCTTCATCCATATTCAGGACACGGTGCGCTGTGTGGAGCTGGCACTGAACAATCCGCCCGCGCGCGGCGAACGCGTCAAAATCCTGAACCAGATGACCGAAAGCCGCCGCGTGCGCGATCTGGCACAGATGGTGGCCGACATGACCGGAGCCACCATCGCCAACCTGCCCAATCCGCGACACGAAGCCGACGAGAACGAGCTGGTCGTGGCCAATGATGGGTTCAAGGCGCTGGGCCTTGATCCGATCACGCTGGAACAGGGGCTCATGAACGATGTGACCGAAGTGGCCCGCCGCTATGCCGACCGCTGCGACCGCAGCAAGATTCCTTGCGTCTCCGCATGGAACGAAGCGCGGGCAAAAGCACTGGAACAAGACCGCTAAGCTACCGACTTCAACCGTCCAAGGGTCCCCACCAATATGAGCCTTTCCCCTGCTACGCCGACGCTGCTGATCTTTGGCGCAGGTTCTCTCGGCACCGCCGTAGCGAAAGAGGCCAAGGCCCGTGGCTGGGACGTCCATGCCACCTCGCGCCGCGAGGCGCATCGGCAGGCACTGACAGCGGATGGTATTCAGGCCGTCGATCCCGCCGATGAAGAGGCCTTGGCCCGCGCCGCGAGCAAGGCCAGCCACATCCTTGTCACGGCACCGCCGGACAGTCAGGGATGCCCTGCGCTGGCCGCCCTGTCCCATCTGAGGGCCGCCGAGGCCTGGCCCGACTGGATCGGCTATATTTCCTCGACCAGCGTCTATGGCGACCGGCGCGGCGGGTGGGTGACCGAGGACGACGCCCTGAATGCCGCAACCCTAGAAGGAGCGCGCCGCGTCCGCGCCGAGCGCGACTGGCTGGACAGCGGGCGGGGCATGGGCCTGACGGTACAGATTTTCCGCCTCCCCGGCTTCTATGGCGCGGGCAGCAATATACTGGAGCGGCTGAAGGACGGTCGCGCCAAGCTGGTCCGCAAGCCCGGTCAGGTATTCAACCGCATCCATATCGACGACATTGTCTCGGGGCTGTTCGCCTCGATGGAGCGTCCGCGTCCGGGCGGCATCTACAACCTGACCGACGACGAGCCTTCGCCCGCCGATGTGGTGACCGAATGGGCCGCCCGCCGACTGGGCCTGCCGCAGCCGCCGGAAGTTGATCTGGACGACCCCAGCGTCAGTGACGGCATGCGCCGTTTCTATCTGGACTCCAAACGCGTCTCCAACGCCCGCGCCAAGGCGGAACTCGGCTGGCGACCGCTCTATCCGTCCTACCGCGAGGGACTGGAGAGCCTGATCCCCACGCTGGAATAGAAAAAGGCCGGAGCAACTGCTCCGGCCTTTGATCTTTGGCTGAACGCCCTGCTTAGAACGGCAGGATGTTGCGCTGGCGGCTGTAGCTCATGGTGCCGACATTGGCCCCCAGACGCAGGCCGACGCCGGTACGGACCGGAGCCAGCACAATGCCGTCGGCGCGCTGGTAGTTCACGCCCAGACCGGCCACGGCATAGGCCGAGCCTTCAACGCCCGGATAGCGGCGGTAAAGCATGTCGGGGTGATAGAGGCCGTAGACGAGGGTGAAGACGCGGCTGGCGTTGCCACCCCAGTCCCAACCGATCGACGCGCCTTGCCAGAAGACTTCGCGCGAGGCCGACATGTCCTTCATGTGCAGGGCACCACGGCCATAGCGCAGACCGGCCACCACGGCACCGGCGGCTTCCTCGCCCGCGATATAGGCGGTCGGGGCGTCGCCCTGATCGGCGAAGATGCGCTCGATGGCGCCGCCGATGGCTTCGGAGGCAATGCCCAGTTCACGCGAACCTGCCGCGACCAGTTCGTCGAAGGTATAGGCCTTGGCCGTCTGGTCCGAAGCAATCGGATAGTTCGGATTGGCAGCCTCACCACGCGTAGCGCAGGCACCAAGGCCTACGGGCAGGGCACTGGCAGCAGCAAGACCCACGCTGGTACGGATCAATTGGCGGCGGTGCATGTCGTCAAAACTCCATCGGGCATAACGGTCGCCCGACATTTCGGGCTAGCGACTACCGTCACGGCCTTTTGCGGCAGACTTGGGGCTTTAGGGTTAACCAATCATTGCAATCGCAGTTTTCGACCCCTCAAACCCAAGAAAAAGGGCGCAAAGCCGAAGCCCTGCGCCCTTGAACTTTTTTGCTGTCCTGATGGATCAGTGTTTGTCGGTCTTGGACGCGACCCAGTCCATCAGCGCCAGCAGCACACCGGACGTCACGAACGTCAGGTGGATGATCACGCCCCACATCAGCGAGGCCTGATCGATGTCATAGCCCGGCTTGCCGAGGTTCATGAAAGCCTTGAGCAGGGAGATGGCCGAGATCGCCACGATGGAGGCGATCAGCTTCATCTTCAGGCCCGAGAAGTCCACCGTGCCCATCCACGGTGGGCGGTCCACGTGGTTCTCGTCCAGATCCAGCTTGGAGACGAAGTTCTCGTAGCCGGAATAGATGACGATCAGCAGCAGATTGCCCGCCAGCGACAGGTCAACAAGGCTGAGGATGGCGAGGATCGCCGTGTCCGCCGTCATATGGCCTTCGCCAAAGACAAAGGCCTGCGGCAGGAAGTGGACCACTTCCTGCACAAAGACCGACAGCAGCATCAGCAGGGCCAGAACCAGACCCAGATAGAAGGGGGCCATCAACCAGCGCGCACGGAACAGGTTCCGCTCAAACGCCGTCTCCGCCCACGGTTTCTTCTCAGCCATCCGTTATCAGCTCCGCAGGACCGCGCCGGCCTTGGTGGCGGCGGCGACGATCTTGGACATGACAGCCTCGATCTCCGCGTCGGTCAGAGTGGCTTCACGCGGCTGGAGTTCGACCTCCAGTGCGATTGACTTCTGGCCTTCCGGCACGCCCTTGCCGCGATAGACGTCGAACACGCGCACATCGGTGATCAGCGCCTTGTCGGCACCCGATACCGCGCGGACCAGATCGCCGACCGCCTTGTCCTCGTCCACCACAAAGGCGAAGTCGCGGGTCAGCGGCATCAGGTTCGACAGATTGGCCGCACCACGGGCCTTGCCGCCCTTGCCCTTGGGCTCCGGCACGTTGTCGAGGATGATTTCGAAGGCCAGCATCGGACCATCGGCATCCAGCGTCTTCAGCACCGACGGGTGCAGGGCACCGAACTCGACGATGATGTTCTTGGGACCCAGTTGCAGACGGGCCGAACGACCCGGATGCCACCACTCACGGTTCTGACCCTGAACCAGTTGCAGGGAGCCGACCGGCGCACCGATCAGTTCCAGCAGCTCGATCAGGTCACCCTTGAGAGTGAACAGCGCATCATCGCCCGCACCCTGCCAGTGACGGTCGGCGTGCGGGGCGACCAGACCGGCGATAACCGTGCGCTGGTCCTTGGGACCATCGCCGAGATAGATCGGGCCGATTTCGAACAGGGCGGCGTCCGCGTGACCACGGGCGGCGTTGCGGGCGGCGGCCTGAATGAGGTTCGGCAGGGCCGACGGGCGCATGCAGTCGAGGTCCGACGCAATCGGGTTTTCCAGCACCAGCTTGTCGTCACCGCCGCCGAACAGGGTGGCGATCGACTGTTTGGTGAAGGACCAGGTCACAGCCTCGGCATAGCCCATCGACGCCAGGGCGCGACGGGCGGTGCGGACGCGGGCCTGACGGGCGCTGAGGATGCCACCGGCAGGCGGTGCCACAAACGGCAGCGGGATCGACGGCAGCGAGGCAAAGCCTTCGATGCGGGCAACCTCTTCCACCAGATCGGCCGGACCATGAGCGTCACGGCGCGCGGTCGGCGGGGTGACGATCCACGGGCTGCCACGCTCGACCTTGAAGTCGAGAGCGGTCAGGATTTCTGCAATGCGGTCCTCGCTCAGATCCATGCCCGACAGGCGCTTCACAAAGGCCGGATCAAAGGCAAAGCCCTGCGGTGCGGCCGGAGCCTCACCCGCCACCACGATGTCCGACGGCTCGCCGCCGCACAGGTCGAGGATCAGCTTGGTCGCCAGTTCCAGACCCGGAACGACCGAGTGGGTGTCGACGCCGCGCGCGAAACGGTATTGGGCGTCGGAGCTGATGCCCAGAGAACGGCCCGTCTGGGCGATCACGATCGGCTCGAACCATGCGCTTTCGACGAAGACATCGACCGTCTCGTCCGAGCAGCCGGTGCTCTCGCCGCCCATCACGCCGCCAAGGCCGATGGCGCGCGCGCCGCCGTTGTCGGCGATCACGCAGTCAGCGGCTTGCGGGGCGTATTCCTTGCCGTCCAGCGCCAGCAGGCTGTCGCCCTCTTGGCCGCCGCGCACGACGATTTCCGCGCCTTCCAGCTTGGAGATGTCGTAGACGTGCAGCGGGCGCGCACGGTCGTAGGAGATCAGGTTGGTGATATCCACCAGCGCATTGATCGGGCGCAGGCCGATGGCGGTCAGGCGATCCTGAAGCCACTTCGGCGACGGGCCGTTCTTCACGCCACGGATCACACGACCGGCAAAGGTCGGGCACAGTTCCGGCGCATCGATACGCACGCTGATGCTAGGCGCACCCTTGCCTGCCACAGGCTCGATGGCGGGCGTCTTGAGCGTGCCGACACCGGCAGCAGCTAGATCGCGGGCGATGCCAGCGACACCCAACCAGTCGGGGCGGTTCGGGGTAACTTCAAAGTCGATGACCGGCTCGAGGCCGAACACCTCGGCCGCGGAAGTACCGACAGCCAGATCGTCCGACAGCTCCAGAATACCGTCATTCTGGTCCGGCAGTTCCAGTTCGCCGCCCGAGCAGAGCATGCCGTTGGAGACGATGCCGCGCACCGGCTTTTCAACCAGCGTCACGTCCAGACCCGGCACATAGGCCCCGATCGGCGCATAGATGGTGGTCAGGCCCGGACGGGCGTTCGGCGCACCGCAGACGATTTCCTTGCGGCCATCGACGGTGTCGACCTGACAGACCTGAAGGCGGTCGGCGTTGGGGTGACGCTCGGCCGAGACGATCTTGGCCACGCTAAACGGAGCCAGTTTCGAGACCGGATCAGCGACCTCTTCGACTTCCAGACCGGCCATGGTCATGGCCTCGGACACGGCGTTCACATCCGCCGTGGTGTCGAGGTGGTCCTTGAGCCACGAAAGGGTGAATTTCATTACTGGGCCCCTCCGGTCAGGACCTGCTGGATCTGCTCGAGGAAGTCGGGCGAGCCGGTGAAACCGACGCGCAGGAATTGGCAGTTGATGAACTGGCAGTCCTTGAAGGCCACGGTGCCGGTCACCTTCTGCGGGCCGAGCGGTTGCAGCAGCAGGTTGCGGATGTCGCCCTGGGCGTCACCCATGTTGCAGCCGTCAAAATTGCACGCACCGATAGGCAGCAGCACAGCCGGACCTTCGATCAGGCAGTTGCGGAAGGTCTTGCCCTCGATCACAGCGGTGCCGCGACGGGCCGCTTCCAGCGCCAGAGCCGGCAGCCAGATATTGATCTTTTCGTACTCGGGGCCCTCGCCGACGGCGGGGATGGTGATGTCTGTATTGTCAGTCATAACTGTGTGCCTCAGCTCAGGCCCGAGGCCGGGTTGGGGGCCTGGAAGGCCGAGAAGCCGTAGTGGGCCAGCCAGCGGGTATCCGCTTCGAACATCGGACGCAGGTCCGGCACGCCGTATTTCAGCATGGCCAGACGGTCCACGCCCATACCGAAGGCAAAGCCCTGATACTCGTTCGGATCGAGGCCGCAGGCGGTCAGCACGTTCGGGTGAACCATGCCGCAGCCCAGAATTTCCAGCCAGTCCTCGCCGGTGTTCAGCACCAGCTTGCCACCCGAACGGTCGCAGCGGATGTCCATTTCAGCCGACGGCTCGGTGAACGGGAAGTGGTGCGGGCGGAAGCGGGCCTGCACGTCGTCCAGCTCGAAGAAGCGGGCCATGAAGGTCTCAAGCGTGGTCTTGAGGTGGCCCATGTTGATGTCGCGGTCGATCACCAGACCTTCGATCTGGTGGAACATCGGGGTGTGGGTCGCATCGGAGTCCTTACGGAAGGTGCGGCCCGGCGCGATGATACGGATCGGCGGCTTTTGCGACATCATCGTACGCACCTGAACCGGCGAGGTGTGGGTACGCAGAACCTTGCGCTCGCCCGTCTCGGCGTCCGGCTTCAGGAAGAAGGTGTCGTGCATCTCACGCGCGGGGTGCTTCGGCGGGAAGTTCAGCGCGGTGAAGTTGTGGAAGTCGTCCTCAATGTCGGGACCTTCGGCGACGGCAAAGCCCATCTCGGCGAAGATGGCGATCATCTCGTCCATGACCTGCATGGTCGGGTGGACGCCGCCCTTGCGACGCGGACGCGAAGGCAGGGTCAGATCGACGCGCTCGGCCAGCAGGCGGGCGTTCAGTTCCGCCGCTTCCAGTTCGGCCTTCTTGGCATTCAGCGCCGTGGTCACACGGTCGCGGAGGCCGTTCAGCACCGGACCGCGCTCGCGGCGCTCGTCGGGGCTCAGCTGGCCCATGCCTTTCAGCAGGAGGGAGATCGAGCCGGACTTGCCGAGGGCGCCAACGCGCACCTCTTCAAGGGCCGCGACAGTCTCTGCCGCGCCGATGGCTTGGGTGATTTCGGTTTCGAGTTGGACGAGATCAGTCATTTGCGCTGTGCTTTATCGGGCCGTGGCCCGTTCGTCACCCTCTTAGCAGACGGTGCAGGGGCCAGAATGCAAAAACGCCCGCCCCGTTGACCGGAGCGGGCGCTTTTTAAGCAGATCGTGCTTTCTCTTAGGCCAAAGACTTAGGCCAGAGCAGCGCGGACCTTCTCGGCGATTGCCTTGAAGCCAGCTTCGTCAGCGGCGATGGCAGCCAGAACCTTACGGTCCAGAACGATGCCAGCCTTGTCGAGGCCGTGGATGAACTGCGAGTAGGTGAAGCCTTCAGCGCGGGCAGCAGCGTTGATGCGCTGGATCCACAGGGCGCGGAAGTTGCGCTTCTTGTTGCGGCGGTCGCGGTAGGCGTACTGACCGGCACGGTCAACAGCAGCCTTGGCGGCGCGGATGGTATTCTTGCGGCGGCCGTAGAAGCCCTTGGCTTGCTTCAGGACCTTCTTGTGCTTGGCGTGGGACGTAACGCCCCGGGTAACGCGAGCCATGTTGTTTTCCCTTTTGGGGGGGCCCTATCGTTTGTCGCGCGGCGACAAACTGCTTGAGGGACACAAATTCAAATTCAGTGCTTGGGGAGATTAAGTCAGCCGCGCCTTAGGCGTACGGCATGTAGGACTTGATCTTCTTGGCGTCGGCGTCAGCCATGACCGAAGTGCCGCGGTTTTGGCGGATGTACTTCGAGTTGTGGCTGATCAGGCGGTGGCGCTTGCCAGCAACGCCGGCCTTGACCTTGCCCGATGCAGTGAATTTGAAGCGCTTCTTGGCGCCCGACTTCGTCTTCAGCTTCGGCATTTTAACTCTCTCTGATTGAGTGTCCGCCCCGTCATTCCCGAAAGAAATCCAGTAGCGTCCGTTTCAGAACCGCCCAGGCAATGCCTATTCGCCCGGCGATCCGTAGATACGAAGGCGCGGGTTCTAAGCCGCCCGCGCCCAAAAAGCAAGGGCTTGGCCGCCCCCAAGATACACAAACGCCCCGCGACCAAGGTCACGGGGCGTCGGTATTCCGGTCGGAAAGTCCGGATGATCGATATCCTTAGCGCGGGGCCAGGATCATGATCATCTGACGGCCTTCCATCTTCGGTGCGAACTCGACCTTGGCGATTTCGTCAAAGTCGGCCTGCACCTTATGCATCAGCTTCATGCCGAGGTCCGGGTGTGCCATTTCACGACCGCGGAAGCGCAGGGTGACCTTCACCTTGTCGCCCTCTTCGAAGAAGCGGCGCATGGACTTGGCCTTCACTTCATAGTCGTGGGTGTCGATGTTCGGACGCAGCTTGATTTCTTTGAGCTCGACGACCTTCTGGCGCTTGCGGGCCTCGGCCTTCTTCTTCTGCTCTTGGAAACGATGCTTGCCGTAGTCCAGGATTTTGCAAACCGGCGCATCCGGATTGTTCACGATCTGAACGAGATCGAGGCCAGCCTCTTCAGCCGCTTCGAGTGCGGCGGACAGCGGCATGATACCCTGCTTTTCGCCGTTCTGGTCAATCAGCAGAACGCGCGGTGCACGGATATCTTGGTTCATCGGCGGGCCGTCCTTTACGGGCGGCGCTTGCATTGGACGGCGAATGGGCGTCGTTTCCTTATGTGGTCAAAACTGTATTGGACACCGCCACGCTTTCCCGACGGCATCCAGCGGCGGGAATATGGCGATGTAAGGCCGGAAATTCAAGGCGCCGTCGTTGCGACCTTGGCCGCTCCTGCAAAGCTTTCATGCAGTTTGAGGACTTCATCACACACCTGATCGACGCTCAGGTTCAGAATGGATGCGAACTCGCCCCGCACCGGCGCCGCTGCCAGCACGCGGCCCTTGGGTCCCCACGGCGCCTTGTGCCACCACTCGCTGGGACCGAAAAGGCCCAGTGTCGGCGTGCCCGCCGCCGCCGAGACGTGCATCAGTCCGCTGTCATTGCCGACAAAAAGGCTGGCGCGCGAAAGGGCGGCTGCCGAGGCCAGAATGTCGCCCTTGCCGACAAAGTCGATGCCCCGATCACCCGCCACGGCCAGCGACGGCGCGGCAGCATCGTGATCGCCCGGACCACCGACCACCATGAAACGCCAGCCGTCAAAGCGCGGCTCGACCATCAGTTTTTTGATCAGGCCTGCCCAGCGGTCCTTGGGCCAGCTGCGGTCTTCGGCGGTGGAAATGGGGGCAAAGGCGATGATCGGTGCCGGATTGCTGCCGATGATCCCATCGGCGCGGGCGCGGGCCGTGTCATCCAGAAAGATTTCTGGCTCGGCGACCTGTTTGGCCTTCATCATGTTGGAGAAGGTGACGACCTTCATCTCACCCTTTTCCAGCGCGCGGCTGTAAAGGCGGCGCTCCTTGGCACGCAGGAACAGGCTCATGGCCGATCCGCGCACATCGGCGACCATCGCCCATTTCGTGCCAACCGTCTGACGCCATAGCGTGCGCCAGTGGCCCGAGAGCTTCTGCTTCTTCCACGGGATCACCTTGACCACGCCGGGCGCGGCACGGAACAGAGCCGCCGCCGTCGGGCCGACCGCCACCGTAATCTCGGCACCCGGTATCTGGCGTCCGATCTCCCGGATCGCGCCGATGGACATGATGGCATCACCGATGCGGTCGGCGCTGATGAACAGGACCTGCGGGCGCTCTGTCACTTGGCAGCTCCGGCGTAATAGGTGTCGTAGAGTTTGATCGTGGCGTCGAATACGGCCTCGACGCTCAGGTCTTCGATCGGTGCGAACTGGCCGCGCGTATTGTTGGACGCCACCGTCGCGGTCTTTGGCCCGCGCGGTCCGTACAGCCACCACTCGGTCGGGCCGAACAGGCCCAGCGTCGGCGTTCCGGTGGCCGCCGAGACGTGCATCAGGCCGCTGTCGTTACCGACGAAAAGCGCCGCACGGTCGATGGCGGCGGCAGAGGCGATGATGTCGGTCTTGCCAACGCAGTCGATGCCGCGATCTCCGGCCTCGGCCAGTGCGGGCGCGGCAGGCGGATGGTCCCCCGGACCACCGACGGGCATGAAGCGCCAGCCGTCAAAGCGCGGCTCGGCCTTCAGCTTGGCGACCAGAGCGGCCCAGCGGTCGGCGGGCCAGCTCTTGCCCTTCTGGTGGGCGATGGGGGCAAGGGCCAGGATCGGTCCCTCACCCGCGCCCGAATGCAGTTGCGGGTCGATGACGGCAGCAGCCTCGGCACGGGCGCGCTCGTCGATGAACAGTTCCGGCTCGAGGCTGTGCGGGGCCGACATCAGGCGGGTGATGACCGCAACCTTCGGCTCTCCGGTTTCCAGCTTGCGCGTATAGACGATGCGCTTCTTGGCTTTCAGCAGATAGGCCGTCAGCGAGCCGCGCGTGTCGATGACCGCATCCCAGCTTTGGCCGCGCACAGCCTTCCACAGCTTGATCCAGTGGCCGCCGCGCTTTTCCTTGTTGATCGGGATGATCTTCACCACCTGCGGCGCGGCCCGATAGAAGGACGACGCCATGCCGGACGTCACCACCGTGATATCCGCCCCCGGCCACTGGCGCCCGATTTCGCGCACGATGCCCATGGCGATGACACTGTCGCCGATACGGTTCGGACTAATGAACAGGACGCGCGGATTTGCGCGGGAGGGCGATTGGGACACGCGGATCGGCCTTCACTTTGCTATTGGAGGATGGCTACCCGTTTTCGGTCCCAAGCGCGAGAGGAAGACCATGGATCAGATCAAGTCCTTTGCCCGTCCCGATGGCGAAACCATCGCCTATAAACAGGTCGAGGGTTCGGGTCCGGTCGTGATCTGTGTCGGCGGCTTCCGCTCGGATATGGAAGGCACCAAGGCGCTGGCACTGGACGAGGCCGCCCGCGCCGAGGGCTGGAACTATGTCCGCTATGACCATTTCGCCCATGGCGTTTCATCGGGTGACTGGACGAAAGCCAGCATCGGTCGCTGGCGCGAGGACTGCATCGCCCTGATCGACGAACTGTCCCGTCCGGTGATCCTGGTCGGCTCTTCGATGGGCGGCTGGGTGTCGCTGCTGGCGGCAGTGGCGCGTCCGCAAGCCGTGGTGGGGATGGTTCTGGTGAATCCGGCACAGGACTTTACCGAGCGCCTCATGTGGCCGGACCTGCCCGATCATATCCGTCAGGAAATCCTGCGCGACGGCATTGCCACCATCAGCGATCCGGGTCTCGGCAGCTATCAGCTGACCAAGCACATGTTCGACGAGGCCCGCGATTGGCTGCTGCTCGACGACCCGATCCTGATCCCCGCCCCGATCCACATCCTGCAGGGCAAGCTGGACGAGAGCGTGCCGTGGCGCATGCAGCTGGCCCTGTTGGAGAAGCATGAAGGCGGCGATGTGCGCCTCGACATCATCAAGGACGGCGACCACCGCCTGTCCAAGCCGCACGAGCTGGAACGCCTCGTTCAGGCCGTCTCCGAAATGAGAAAGACCGCCGGAGCCTAAAGCCCCGACGGTCCATAACGTCCGGCCTTGGCCGCTATGTCACAGGATATAGCGGCTGAGGTCCACGTTTCCGGTCAGTTCGCCCAGTTTCTCGCGCACCACCGTGCCGGTAAACTCGATCGTCTCGCCCGCCATGTCCGAAGCGCGATAGCTGGTCTCTTCCAGCACATGCTCCAGCACGGTCTGCAGGCGGCGCGCCCCGATATTCTCGATGGTCGAGTTGGCGGTCACCGCCGCGTCGGCCAGCGCCTCGATGGCTTCGTCGGTGAAGGTGACGGTCACGTCCTCGGTCGCCAGCAGGGCCTGGTTCTGGCGGATCAGATTGGCTTCCGGCTCGGTCAGGATGCGTTTGAAGTCATCGCGCGTCAGGGCCTTCAACTCGACACGGATCGGCAGACGGCCCTGAAGCTCCGGCAGCAGGTCCGACGGCTTGGCGACATGGAAGGCACCGGACGCGATGAACAGCACATGGTCGGTCTTCACAGGACCGTATTTGGTCGAAACCGTCGTGCCTTCGATCAGCGGCAGCAGGTCGCGCTGCACACCCTCGCGCGAGACATCGGCCCCGCCCTTTTCCTGACGGGCGGCGACCTTGTCGATCTCGTCGAGGAAGACGATGCCCTCGTTCTCGGCTAGTTTCACCGCCTCGCGGGTCAGGCTGTCCTGATCCAGCAGCTTGTCGGCCTCTTCGGTGATCAGGGGCTGGGTCGCGTCCTTCACCGTCATGCGCACGGTCTTGGTGCGGCCACCGCCCAGCTTGCCCAGCATATCAGACAGGTTGAGGATGCCGACATTGCTGCCCGGAATATCCATGCCTTGGAGGGGCGAGGCATTATCGGCCAGCGAGATCTCGACCTCCTTGTCGTCCAGCTCGCCGGCGCGCAACTTCTTGCGGAAGGCATCGCGGGTGGCGGGCTGGGACGTCGGGCCGACGAGCGCGTCCAAAAGGCGTTCTTCGGCGGCAGCTTCGGCCTTGGCCTGAACCTCGACGCGGCGTTTGTCGCGCACCATGGCGATGGCGCTTTCCACCAGATCGCGCATGATCTGGTCCACGTCGCGACCGACATAGCCGACTTCGGTGAATTTGGTGGCCTCGACCTTGAGGAAGGGCGAACCGGCCAGCTTGGCGAGGCGGCGCGCGATCTCGGTCTTGCCCACGCCCGTCGGGCCGATCATCAGGATGTTCTTGGGCGTGACCTCATCACGCAGGTCTTCCGGCACGCGCTTGCGGCGCCAGCGGTTGCGAAGCGCCACCGCGACGGCACGCTTGGCGTCCTGCTGACCCACAATATAGCGGTCCAGTTCCGATACGATTTCGCGTGGAGAGAGATCAGTCATTTTTGTCTCATTTGCCCTCAGGGGCACTATCGTTCGCCGCGCGGCGGCTCTCTACCTGAGCGCCCCATCGGGGGCGGCAAGGCTCAACCGTCGAGGCTCTCAATGGTGAGGTTGCCGTTGGTGTAGACATCGATGCTGGCGGCGATCTTCATCGCCTTGCGGGCAATGCCCTCGGCATCCAGCGCGGTATCCTCATCGATGAGGGCCAGGGCGGCGGCCAGCGCATAGTTGCCGCCCGAACCGACGGCGGCGCAGCCCTGTTCCGGCTCCAGCACATCACCCACGCCGGTCACAGTCAGGATGGTGTTCCTGTCAGCCACCAGCAGCATGGCCTCCAGCTTGCGAAGGTAGCGGTCCGTGCGCCAGTCCTTGGCCAGATCCACACAGGCGCGGGCCAGCTGATCCGGATACTGTTCCAGCTTGGCTTCCAGCCGCTCGATCAGGGTCAGGGCGTCGGCAGTCGCACCGGCAAATCCGGCGATCACCTTGCCACCGGCCAGTTTGCGGACCTTGCGGGCCGAGCCCTTGACGATGGTGTTACCCATGGAGACCTGACCGTCACCGGCGATGATGGTCTTGCCGTCCTTGCGAACCGCCAGAATGGTCGTGCCGTGCCAGTCGGGGAATGAGGATGCTTGCGTCATGATCGGGGATGTGGCGAGCGTCGCGCTTCCCCGCAAGCGCCAAGCCATGCAGAAGGTGCTAATAGCGACCAAATGAACCAGTCACCCGTGCGATTTTCCGATGAAGAGGTGGAGCGCTACGCCCGCCACCTGATCCTGTCCGAAGTGGGCGGACCGGGGCAGCAGGCGCTGAAACGCGCCCGCGTTCTGGTGGTCGGCATGGGCGGCATCGGCAATCCGGCGGCGCTTTATCTGGCGGCGGCGGGTGTCGGGACACTGGGCCTGATCGACGATGATGTGGTGTCTCTGTCGAACCTGCAGCGTCAGGTGGCCTTCACCACCGACGATATCGGCAAACCCAAGATCGAGGTGGCGCGCGACCGTCTGAGGGCCCTGAACCCGCACACAGAAATAGAACTTTTCAACCAGCGCATCACGCCGGAAAACGCCGCAGATCTGGTGAGCCGCTTCGATGTGGTGCTGGACGGCACCGATGACTTCGACACGCGCTTTGCGGTGAGCGCCGCCTGTGTTGCGACAGGCAAGCCTTTGGTATCGGGCGCACTGGGTCGCTGGTCGGGACAGGTGGGCGTCTTTACAGGACAGCCCTGCTATGAATGCCTCGTACCCGAGACCCCGCCCGAGGCCGAGACCTGCGCCCGCGTGGGCGTGATCGGGGCGCTGGCAGGGGTGATCGGCACCATGGCGGCGCTGGAGACCATCAAGGTCATCACAGGCGCGGGCCAGCCGCTGGAAAGCCGCCTATTGATCTATGACGGGCTGTCGGCAGCCACCCGCGTGGTGAAGCTGGCTGCCGATCCGGAATGCCCCGTCTGCGCCTAGGCGAAGGCCGATTTCAGCAGGTCGACGTATTTCATCATCAGTTCCTGCTCTTGATCGTCGTCCCAGTCAGCGTGGCCGCCCTCGACGTCGATATATTCGACCCTCTTGCCCGCACGACGCAGGGCGCGCTCCATAATCTGTGACTGCTGCACAGGGACGATGCGGTCTTCGGTACCGTGGACCAGAAGCACCGGACACTGGATTTCCGATACCCGCAGGCGCGGCGAGCCCGCCTCCAGAATGGCCCTGTCGGTGTCCAGATTGCCAATACGCTTGGTCCAGAACTCGAAGATGAGTTTGTCCGGCGTATCGTCCGTGCGTTTTTCCCACTGCAGCATTTCGATCAGGTCGCTGACGCCGCAGATGGCAATCGCCGCCTTGTAGAGTTCGGGACGGCGCACGGCTCCCATCAGAGCGGCATAGCCGCCATAGCTGGTGCCGACGATGGCCACGCGATCCTTGTCGAGGTTGAAATCGGCAATGACCTTGGCCACCGCATCCTCGACATCTTCCTGCATCCGGTCGTGCCAGCGCCGCCATCCGGCCTCGGCAAAGGCTTTCCCATAGCCGCCCGAGCCACGGAAATTCGGTTGCAGCACCCACCAGCCCATGGACGCGAAAATCTGGGCCTGACGGTCAAAGCGGTGATAGTCACGCACCTCAGGACCACCGTGCGGCAGGACGACCAGCGGTCCGGGGGCCCCACCCACTGCCGCCGTCAGATAGGCCTCGATACGCGAGCCATCGCGGGTATCGACCTCGATCCGGTGCCCCTTGCCCAGCCGCTCGATATCGAGGGTGGTACGCGCACCCAGCGGGACCGCATTACGGGTCTGGCGATCATAGAAGATGAAGGTGCCCGGATCATTCGGGCCAATGGCCTGAGCAATGAAGCGGTTGTGGTCGGCGCTGAGGTCGACGATCATCACGTCACACTCATTGCCAAAGAACTGCACCAGCGCCTGATGGTGGGCGGTCAGGCTGGGGTCCTCGAACCGATACTCCAGCTTGTCGGTGTAATAGGCGACGCCCAGCCATTTGTCGCGCTTGTCATAAAGGCCATCGACAGCCTCATAGCCCTCCTTGGGCAGGATCGGCTCACCCGCCGAGAAGTCCGCCAGATTGACGTCCCTGACCCGCGCCAGATCCTCGCCCTCGGCACGGTTCAGGATACGCACGGTGTCAGGCGTGGCCCCCTGTCCGACATAGCTGAACTCTGGCGCGTCGCGCAGACGGGTGCGTCGCAGGAAGCGCCACTCGGTCTCGCCCGGTGCACGGCCGTACCACGACTCCATCGTACGGCGGCTGTTCACGTCACGTCTCAGAACCGGCACCCCGTTATGGGTCTGCCAACCGACGGTGATGGTCGAGCCGGACTCGAATTTCACGGCCACGCCGGTGTTGATATTGACCTTGAACAGGGCCAGCGAGCCATCGAACTCGCCCGCAGGCATCAGGATGTGGTCCGGATCATCGTGCAGAAAATCGGTGACCGTGCCGAGATAGGGCGAATAGCGAAGACGCTCGCGCTCGTGCTGGAACATCACCACCATATTGCCGGACTCGATGTCGATGCTGACAACGCGGTGTGTGGCGTGATCCTTGAACCTTTGCACCTGACGCGAGGCCATAGTGCGCGTGCGGCGCTCGGGGTTCTTGGTGTAGATGCTGATCAGCATCCGCTTTTCGTCCACCCAGTGAACCCAGCGGACGTTCAGCGCCCCCAGATCGATCTGGCGACCCGCCTGTTCGGGATTGGAGGCCGAACGGACGGTAATACGGCCCCGCGGCTCTTCGTCCGTGCCCAACTGTTCCAGCACGGCCAAGCGCTCGCCCGACGGTGACATGGCTGCGCCCTTCACGCCCCGAAGGTGGAAGAAGTCGGCCATCTGGTGCGGTTGCGCCGTAAATGCCTTGGCCAGCCCTGTCTGCGATGCCCAGAAGGCGGCACTACCCGCGGCAGCCATGAGCATAGCCTGGCGCCGCGAGACGCCGGACGCGCGCTTTTTCACTTTCATTTGGAATTTCCCCGTTACCCCAAGTGCAGGCGTAACATGAAATTCCGGATTTGGTCAGAGCATCGCAGGAATTACGCGATCGGGCGGGCGGTGGCCGTTCTGGAAGGTCATGATGTTGGCGATAACGCGCTCGCCCATGTCCTGACGCGCTTCGATGGTGGCCGAGCCAAGGTGGGGCAGCAGCACCACGTTCGGGTGCCCCACCAGACCCGGATGCACAGCCGGTTCATGCTCGAACACGTCCAGACCGACGCCGAAGATGGCGCGGTTCTTCACCGCCTCGGCCAGTGCCTCTTCATCGATCAGCTCGCCACGGGCGGTGTTGATCAGGATGGCGTGCGGCTGCAGCAGGGCCAGACGCTCGGCCGACAACAGGTGGTGGGTGTCCTTGGTCGCCGGACAGTTCAGGCTGATCACATCCATACGGGCCAGCATCTGGTCCAGATCATCCCAATAGGTCGCGCCCAGCTCCTCGGCCACCATGTCCGGCACCGGCTTGCGGTTGTGATAGTGGACCTGCATGCCAAAGGCCTTGGCCCGGCGCGCCAGCGCCTGACCGATGCGGCCCATACCCACAATGCCCAGACGCTTGCCATACAGCTTGCGCCCGCACATCCACGTCGGGGTCCAGCCCTTGAACTGGCCCTCGGTGACGACATTGGCCCCTTCGACGATGCGACGGCTGACCGACAGGATTAGCGACATACAGATGTCCGCCGTATCCTCGGTCAGAACGCCCGGCGTATTGGAGACAATGATCCGGCGGGCGACAGCGGCCTCGACGTCGATGTGGTCCACACCGGCCCCGAAATTTGCAATCATTTTCAGTTGATCGCCCGCCCCATTGATAAGTTCGGCATCAATGCGGTCTGTGATCGTCGGCACCAGAACGTCAGCGCGCTGTAGGGCAGCGGCCAGCATTTCTTGATCCATCGGCTTGTCGGTGAGGTTCAGTTCGGCGTCGAACAACTCACGCATTCGGGTTTCGATGGCGTCAGGCAGTCGTCTGGTTAACACGACCTTAAGCTTGCGGACGGACATAAGGGGCCCTGGGGTTTCCTGCGGGGATTTCACCCGCCGATCTTAGAGTTTGGATGTGTCTATCAAAGCTGCGGCCAGGATCAAAAGTTTCCGTCGCTCGGGAGTAGTGGCGGCAGTCATTGCGACAGCGGTTCTCGCTGGCGGTAGCACGGTTATGCCCTCGGGTCGCCCCACACCGACCGGATTGGAGGTCCCGCGCTGGGTGTCCCTCAAGTCCAATCGTGTCCGCGCCCGTCAGGGTCCGGGGCTGGATTACCCCATCATGTGGGAATACCGCACCGCGGGACTGCCGGTACAGGTGATCGCCGAGACCCGCGAGTGGCGCAAGATTTGTGACCCCGACGGCTCGGTGGCCTGGATCCATCGCACCGTCGCCTCGGGCCGTCGCAGCGTCTTCAACCGCACCAACGAGCCCCTTCCCATACGCACGGGCCGCTCTGACAGCGCCGCGGTGCGTGCGACATTATCGCCCCGTTCGCTGGTGGCGCTGGACGAGTGCGAGGATGGATGGTGCCGCGTTCGCGCCCGCAAGATCCGTGGCTGGATCAACGCCCGCTCGGTGTTCGGGACGCAAGAACGCGCCCTGTGCAACGCCTCGCGGCCGGCAGGCCCCGGGCGCGAGCCGAACTGATCCCTATATAAGGGCTGTCGCCCGCTATCAGCCCTTCTAGCGCGGCTGTATTTACGCCGACTCTACCTTAGCGGAGTTGAGCCGATACGCCGTGTCGTGTAACCCGATATCCTGTCCTTTCGGAGCCCATAGACTTTGAGCCAGTCCCAATACCCGTCGTCGTTTGATCTTGAAGGCCTGCTGGCCTCCGGCCGTGGCGAGCTTTTCGGCCCGGGCAATGCCCAACTGCCGGCCCCGCCCATGCTGATGTTCGACCGTATCGTCGAGATCAACTCCGATGGCGGCAACTATGGCAAAGGCTATGTCGAGGCCGAGCTCGATATCCGCCCTGACCTGTGGTTCTTCCAGTGCCACTTCATCAATGACCCGGTGATGCCGGGCTGCCTGGGCCTGGACGCCATGTGGCAGATGGTCGGCTTCTACCTCGGCTGGCAAGGCGGTCCGGGCCGCGGCCGCGCCCTGGGCGTCGGCGAGGTGAAGTTCACCGGTCAGGTCACGCCTGACATCAAGAAGGTGGTCTATAAGGTCCACCTGAAGCGCGTAATCAACCGCAAGCTGGTCATGGGTATCGCCGATGGCGTGCTCGAGGCCGACGGCGAAGTTATCTATACCTGCAATGACATGCGGGTGGGTCTGTTCGGCGCGACCGCCGAAACGACCGAAGCGTAAAGACAAAGCCGAAGGATACGCACATGCGTCGCGTCGTTGTCACCGGTATCGGTATCGTCTCTTCCATCGGCACCGGTCAGGACGAGGTTGTTGCCTCGCTGAAGGAAGCCCGCTCGGGCATCCAGCATGCTCCGGACCACGCCAAATACGGCTTCCGCTCGCAGGTGTGGGCACCGCCCGCCCTCGGCGCGACCGCCGAAGACTGGACCCCGCGCGTCGACCGTCGCGCGGCCCGCTTCCTCGCCAACGGCACCGCATGGGCGCACATCGCCTTTGAGGAAGCCCTCAAGGATTCCGGCATCGACGCCGAGGACATCAAGAATGACCGCACCGGCGTGATCGTCGGCGAAGGTGGCCCGTCCACCCAGGTCATCCTGCAGTCGGCCCAGATTACCGCTGAAAAGGGCTCGCCCAAGCGTGTCGGCCCGTTCGCTGTGCCCAAGGCCATGGCTTCAGGCCCGTCGGCTGTGCTGTCGACCTGGTTCCAGACCCGCGGCGTGAACTATTCGATCTCGTCGGCCTGCGCGACCTCGGCCCACTGCATCGGTGCCGCTGCCGAGCAGATCGCATGGGGCAAGCAGGACGTGGTGTTCGCCGGTGGCTGCGAGGACATCGACTGGTCGATGTCGAACATGTTCGACGCCATGGGTGCCATGTCGTCCAACTATAACGACACGCCCTCGGTCGCCTCGCGCGCCTATGACAAGGACCGCGACGGCTTCGTCATCGCTGGCGGTGCGGGCATTGTCGTTCTGGAAGAATACGAGCGCGCCGTCGCCCGTGGGGCCACCATCTATGCCGAAATCACCGGCTATGGTGCCAATGCCGACGGTTACGACATGGTCGCCCCCTCGGGCGAAGGTGCCGAACGCTGCATGAAGATCGCCCTCGAAATGGCGGGCAATCCGAAGATCGACTACCTGAACCCGCACGGCACCTCGACGCCGGTGGGTGATGCCAAGGAAATGAACGCGGTCCGCAACGTCTTTGGCGAGGCCATGCCGATGATTTCCTCGACCAAGTCGCTGACGGGCCACTCGCTAGGTGCCGCCGGCGCTCAGGAAGCCATCTACTGCCTCTTGATGATGAAGCACGGCTTTGCCGCCGAGAGCGCCCACATCGAGAACCTCGACCCCGAGTTCGAGGGCATGCCGATCCTTCAGAAGCGCCACGACGGCGAGCTGAAGCACGTCATGTCCAACAGCTTCGGCTTCGGTGGCACCAATGCCACCCTGATCATGTCGAAGATCTGATTGGTCGAAAATGACTGCGGCGGGACAGCAAACATTGCTTCGTCCCGCTGCAAATACCTTCAAACGGACACGGTTCGGTCCAGAACTTACCCGCTTGGATATCAATGATCCCTATGTCGGTTCATCGGTATCGGGTTGGCCCGGACCCTGAACAGCCCCCCCAGCCCCCTGGGCGGACCCGCGTAAATAGGTATTGGTGAACCGACACCTCCAGACAAAGAAAAGGCCCGCCGACTTCACGTCGACGGGCTTTTTTCTTGCGCTGATCGCGGAGCCTAGCGGATCAGGTCGAAGGTCAACTCCTCGTCCTCGCGCCGGGCTGTCAGGCTCAGCTTGTCCGCGCCCTCCAGACCCTGTTTGAAATCGGCCAGCGAACGGACGGTGCGGCCATTGATGGCGGTAATCACATCGCCCGCCTTCACGCCGACCGAGGCAGCGATGGTGCCCGCCTCGACCACGCGGACCTGAAGGCCGTTGGTGACCGCACGCACCGTCAGGCCGCGGCCGATGGCTTCGGTCTGGCCGACCAGCACCTGATCCTTTACAGGTTCGGCGACGGTCATGACGCCGCTACGCTCCACGCCATCGCGCATATAGACGACCGGCAGGCGCTGGCCCGCCGTCGAGATCCCCACTGCCGCCTGAACCGAACCGCCATTGCTCATCGGACGGCCATCCAGACTGGTCAGGACATCACCGCGACGCAGCCCAGCCTGCTCGGCAGGCGAGCCCGGAGCCACGTCATAGACAATGGCACCACGGACAAAGGTCAGACCCAGTTCGCGCGCGCGCTGCGCCGTCAGGGAGCCGACCACCACGCCGACCTCACCGCGACGGACCTCGCCGTGGCTCAGGATTTGGTCGACCACAAAACGCATGATGCGGGTCGGGACAGCAAAGGCGATACCGTCATTACCGCCCCCCAGACCGCCCGAAAGAATGGAGGTGTTGATGCCGATCAGACGGCCACGGCTGTCCAGCAGCGGACCACCCGAGTTGCCCGAGTTCACCGCCGCATCGGTCTGGATATAGTCTTCAATGGTGTCGCCGCGTCCCGTGCGGTTCAGGCCCGAGATCACACCCATGGTCAGGGTCTGGTCCAACCCCAGCGGATAGCCGACGGCAAAAGCCATATCGCCCGTACGCAGATTGTCGGAATCGACCAGTGCCACCTGGGTGAGGCCCGTGGCCTTGACCTTGAGGACCGCGATGTCGGTGTCTTCGTCACCGCCCAGAAGCTCGGCATCAAAGAAACGGCCATCGGGCAGATCGACCGTAAAGCTGCGGCCACCGTCGATCACGTGATGGTTGGTGACGATGATGCCGTTGGCGGCATCGATGATCACACCCGATCCGCCCTGAATGGGCTTGGGACCGTCATCCGAGGTCGCGGACGGACGGCCCAGCGCCATCACCTTCACAACCGCCGGAAGCGCATGTTCCAGATTGGGCGCAAACGAATAGACGCCGCGTGCCGGATCAACGCCGATCCGCTGGTTCTGCGCACGCGCAACATCCGGCGACAGGCCGTTGGCCACCATTACGGTCAGGCCAAGTGCGGTGGCCGTCAGGGCCGCGCGGATGTGGGACATGGGGTTCCTCCGGATAGGTTTGGCATAGCACTATAACGCAAAGGCCTATGGCACCAAGCCGACACCGGCGAATGGCAGAACCCTGCATGCTTCATATCAATGGCAAACAGGGCCCGCCGTTCCCATCACCGCGGTTCAATGTCTCAGCGGCTCAATCTTTCAGCGTCTCGACCGCCAGCGCGTCGAGGGTCGCGCGATTGACAGCGGCGGCATCGCAACCGTCGCCGCAGTTCACAACCGTCAGCAGGGCGCTGTCATTGGCCGGTCGCGCCACAACCATTGCCCGCCAATAGCCGTTGGAGCCGACATGCGAGAGAAGCGGGCCTTCGATACCGCGAAATACCGGTATGACGCCCCAGCCCAGCGCCGTATTGGTCTCGCCCTGCGGCCTGTGCAGGCGGGCATAGTTTTCGGCGCTCAGCAGCTGGCCCTCGCCCTTTTCGCCACGCATCTGGTCGATGACGAATTTCGCCCAGTCACCAAGGCTCATGTGAAGTTCGCCCGCCGGAGCCAGCACCGCCGGATTGTCGGCCATGACACCCGTCAGTGGCTGTCCGCCCTCGTGGCCCAAGGGCTCGCCCTCGACGGTCGCACCGAAGTCTGCCGAGGCCATACCCAGAGGCTGGAGCACCAGTTCGCGGATCAGGTCCTCGACGGGACGGCCCGTCTTGGTCTCTGCGATCACCGCCGCCAGAACATAGCCGCTGTTGCTGTAGTTGGAGGTGGTTCCCGCCGGTGCCACAGGATCCATGGCCAGCGCCCGCGTCACATATTCCAGACGCTGTTCCGGCAGGGGGCGGCTGTCGTTGAAATAGGCCAGGGTTTCATCCAGACCGATGATGTCCACGAGGCCCGCACGGTGGGGCAGCAGGTCCTCCAGACGTACCGAGGCAAAAGCGGGGTTCATGCCCTCGACCAGCGTCGGCATCATCTCGGCCAGTGTCGCATCCCATGACAGGACGCCCTGTTCGACCAGACGGGCAATCATGGTGGCGGTGATGGCCTTGCTGTCCGACCCGATGTGCCACGCGTCGCCGTTTGCCACAGGCGCGCCAGAGCGCGTGTCGCGCACCCCTGCGCTGCCCTCGGCGGTGACCACGCCGTTGCGGATGGTCAGGGCCGTAACCGCCGGCACATCCGTTCTCGCGATCAGCGGCTGCAGCTGGGCCGAGATATCGGTTTGTGCCAGAGCCGCCGACGGCAGAAGGGCAGTGGCCAGTGCCGCAAACGACAGGAGCTTGAGATTGGGCATGAGAAATCCTCCGCCCTGTCTATAACTCTGCCGTTGCGGCAAATCAGCGTTCAACAGATTAAATCGTCGTAGGGTTTCAAACCCTTAGAACGCGGCCTCACCCGTGATGGCACGGCCCAGAATAAGGGCGTGGACGTCGTGCGCACCCTCATAGGTGTTCACGGTCTCGAGGTTCATGGCATGGCGCATGACGTGCAGTTCGCCCGTGATACCGGCACCGCCGTGCATGTCGCGGGCCTCACGCGCGATGGCCAGGGCCTTGCCGCAGTTGTTGCGCTTCATCAGGCTGATGGCTTCCGGCACCCATGCGCCTGTGTCGAGCAGACGGCCAAGGGCATAGGCTCCCTCGAAACCAAGGAAGATTTCGGTCTGCATATCGGCCAGCTTCTTCTGCACCAGTTGGCGCGCCGACAGCGGGCGGCCAAACAGGACGCGCTCGGCGACATAGTCGCGCGTGGCGTGCAGGCAGAACTCGGCGGCGCCCATAGCGCCCCATGCGATGCCATAGCGGGCCTTGTTCAAGCAGGAGAACGGGCCGCGCAGGCCTTGTACGCCCGGCAGGATGTTGGCTTCGGGCACAAACACATCGTTCAGGCCGATGTCGCCGGTGACCGAGGCGCGCAGGCTGAGCTTGTCGCCGATCTTCCCCGTGGTGAAACCCTCGAAATCGCGCTCGACGATGAAGCCACGGATCTTGCCGTCCAGCTTGGCCCAGACGACGGCGAGGTCGCTGATGGGCGAGTTGGTGATCCAGTATTTGCCGCCGTTCAGACGATAGCCACCGTCCACGGCCACAGCGGTCGTCTTCATCGAGGCGGGGTCGGAGCCGCCGTCGGCCTCGGTCAGGCCGAAGCAGCCGACCAGTTCACCCGCCGCCATCTTGGGCAGGTATTTCATCTTCTGCTCTTCGGAGCCGAAGGCATAGATCGGATACATGGCCAACGAGGACTGCACCGACATGGCCGAGCGGTAGCCGCTGTCCACGGCTTCGATCTCGCGGGCGATCAGGCCATAGGCGACGTGGCTGGCTTCGGAGCCGCCGTACTGTTCCGGCAGCATGGCACCGAGGAAGCCCATCTCGCCCATCTCGGTCATGATGGAGCGGTCGAACGTCTCGTCACGGAACGCAGCCACCACGCGCGGCAGCAGGGCTTCGCGGGCATAGGAGCGGGCGGCGTCCTGCACCATCTTCTCTTCGTCGGTCAGACGGCCGGTCAGATCGAACGGGTCATCCCAGCGGAAGGTTTGAGCGGACGCATCAGCCATGGCATTTCCTCTTAAATTTCCGGCTCCAAGCGCAAGTTCACATCGAATTCATTGCGACGTGACAACGGAACCCCTGTTATCCGGAGCGGTTTAGGACAAAATAGTCCCGTCGGGTAGAGCAAGATCCGACGCAAATTCCGGCTTTATCATGTCTTCGCGTTTCCACCGCCTGTTCAAAGAACATCCTCAGGAAGTGGGTGAGACCTACTTCGAGCACATGGGGGCGTCGCTGGGCTTTTGCGGCAAACTGCTGAAGCTGGCGGGCTGTGCCTTCATCCATGCGGTCATACCGGGCCTGCACAAGTCGACCGTCTCGGACGCTGTGCGCGAGATGGAACCGGGCATGACCCGCCGCGCCAATGAAGCCCGCGAAGAGCGTATGCGAAACGCGGGCGTCTGGGACGTCGGGCTGTGATTATTGGGTAGAGGCACGCTCATCAACGGTCTTTGTGAAACCACGTCTCGGAATTCTTGCTGATCAGTCCAGCTGCTTAGCTTAAACTAATAACAATGGTCTTTTAACTGTTGGCCACCATAACCTCGTTATGGGGACTGACAGGGGCTGTAATGGAAGATCCATTATTTCGAATAACATATGAAGGAGGAGATGCCGACGCACACTCTCTCGATATGAGATTGCTAGGTATTTCTCTTCAGGGCGCAGACAAAATAACGTCCGATGGACTTATAATACTTTGCTTACAACGCCCGCCAAAGCGCGGAGAACGCCCAAACATTATAGTTAAGGTAAAAGAACCACTCGCTGGCTCTTATGATATACCCGGATTACTCCAAGATTCTTTCTGGACACTCTCTTTAGGATTGCCCATTGCTCAACATGTAATTGGCGAGTTTTTGAGCGAATGGTGGAAGGCCGTCATAGCAAAGTTTAGCGGTCGCCCAGATATCGCGGAGAAATCCTTGCAAGCTTTAGCCGACATGAATCGTGACCACCTCACAGCTCGTAATTCCAGTGAAGAACGCGCTCATGAGGAACGCATGGCCTATATCGGCTTACTGCGCGAAACTCTTAGTATGCAGCAAAAATCTCTAGAACAGTTTATTGCTCCTGTTGGTCGATCTTCTACAAGTGCCAGAATCACAACAGGGCATTCCGCAGCCATAACTGTGAATAGTGATGAGGCTGATACAATAAGGGAGCTCGCCTCCCTCACATGGAGCAAGCTTGAGGAACTTCAGCTCAAGACTGATGGTTTTCGCTTCCACACCAGCGGCTTATATATCCATAATCCCGAGCGTGAAGGTTACCTTATGGCCAAGGTATCAGACCCGCAGTTCGAGCAATCCGAGAACTCATATACTGCTGCAGCATTACGTCGTGCTGAAATAGTTGTTCTAGCACGCAAAGGTTATCGCTCTGGAGAGCTAGTAAAAATCGATATCGTTGATTTTATTAAAGAAATTTAGACCCTAATAAAATCGGCGGCACCCGAAGATGCCGCCGTCTCTATTTTCCGTAGATCGGATGCCTATTCTTACAGGTCCAGCAGAGCGCGCTGCGGGTCTTCCAGCAGCTGCTTGATGCGGACCAGGAAGGTCACGGCTTCCTTACCGTCGACGATGCGGTGATCGTAGCTGAGGGCCAGATACATCATCGGACGGATCTTCACTTCGCCGTTCACGGCCATCGGACGCTGCACGATGTTGTGCATGCCCAGGATGCCCGATTGCGGAGCGTTGAGGATCGGGGTCGACATCAGCGAGCCGTAGGTGCCGCCGTTGGTGATGGTGAAGGTACCACCTTGCATGTCTTCCATCTTCAGGGTGCCGTCACGGGCAGCCTTACCGAGGTTGGCGATACCCTTTTCGATACCGGCCAGCGACAGGTCTTCGGCGTTACGCAGAACCGGAACGACCAGGCCCTTGTCGGTGCCGACGGCGATGCCGATGTCGTAGTGGTTCTTGTAGATGATGTCGGTGCCGTCGATCTCGGCGTTGATGGCCGGGATTTCCTTCAGTGCGGCGACAACAGCCTTAGTGAAGAAGGACATGAAGCCCAGCTTCACGCCGTGGGCCTTCTCGAACTGCTCTTTGTATTGAGCGCGAAGGGCCATGACATTGGTCATGTCGACTTCGTTGAAGGTGGTCAGCTGGGCCGCAGTGTTTTGCGACTCCTTCAGGCGACGGGCGATGGTCTGACGCAGGCGCGTCATCTTCACACGCTCTTCGCGCGGAGCCAGTTCACGCGGAGCCGACGGTGCAGCAGCCGCAGCCGGAGCCACAGCAGCAGCGCCGATGGCGGCGATGGCGTCAGCCTTGGTGATGTTGCCCTTCGGACCCGAAGCGGCGATCGAGGCCGGGTTCAGGTTGTTTTCCGAAACCACGCGCTGGACCGACGGCGACAGGTGCGCGCCAGCGGCAGCCGGAGCAGCAGCCGGAGCCGGAGCGGCAGCCTTCGGAGCGGCCGGAGCGGCAGCGCCCGAGGCCGAGATGGTGGCAATGACCTGACCCGGGGTGACGGCAGCGCCGGCTTCCACGTTGATGGTCAGAACGCCAGCTTCCGGAGCCGAAACTTCGACGGCGACCTTGTCGGTTTCGATTTCGACCAGCAGCTCGTCCTTGGCGACGGTGTCGCCCGACTTCTTCAGCCAGTTGCCAACCGAACCCTCGGCGACACTCTCGCCCATGGTCGGGACGGCGACGTCGACCGACGCGCCACCGGCAGCGGCAGCCGGAGCAGCCGCAGCGGCAGGCGCTTCAGCAACCGGAGCCGAGGCAGCCGCAGCGCCGCCTTCCGAAACTTGACCCAGAACCGTACCCGGAACCACGGTGTCGCCTTCGCCAGCGTTGATGGCGGCCAGAACGCCGTCGGCAGGCGCGACGACTTCCAGCGAAACCTTGTCGGTTTCCAGCTCGACGAGGATCTCGTCCTTCTTCACCGCTTCGCCGACCTTCTTGGTCCACTTGGCGATGGTGGCTTCGGTCACGGATTCACCGAGAGCAGGGGTCAGAATATCAGCCATTTCAGGGGGCTCTTTTTCGTAACGGGTCGTTAAATACGTTCTAGTGCGACAACGGCGATTAAGCCATGGCCTCGGCGAGGAAGGTTTCGAGTTCCTTCAGGTGGCGGCTCATCAGGCCCGCAGCGGTCGAGGCCGAAGCCGGACGTCCCACATAGCGTGCACGCTTGGCCTTCACGTCCAGCTTCTCGAGGGTCAGCTCGATCCACGGATCAACGAAGGTCCAGCCACCCATGTTCTTGGGCTCTTCCTGACACCACACCAGTTCGGCGTTCGGGAAGCGGGCCAGTTCAGCCGAGATCGACTTGATCGGCCACGGATAGAACTGTTCCAGACGCAGGATGTAGATGTCGTTGATGCCAGCCTTTTCGCGGGCGTCGAGCAGGTCGTAGTAAACCTTGCCCGAGCAGACGATGACCTTGCGGATGTCCTTGTCGGACTTCAGCGAGACACCGGCGACGGTCGGACGCAGCTCGGCGTCGTCGCGCAGCACGCGGTGGAAGGACGAACCCTCGGCCATGTCGGCCAGCGACGAGACGGCCTTCTTGTGACGCAGCAGCGATTTCGGCGTCATCAGGATCAGCGGCTTGCGGAACTCGCGGTGCAGCTGACGGCGCAGGATGTGGAAGTAGTTGGCCGGGGTGGTGCAGTTGGCGACCTGCATGTTGTTCTCGGCGCACTGCTGCAGGAAGCGCTCGAGGCGGGCCGAGGAGTGCTCGGGGCCTTGGCCTTCATAGCCGTGCGGCAGAAGCATGGTCAGGCCGGACATACGCAGCCACTTGCGCTCGCCCGATGAGATGAACTGGTCGATCACGACCTGTGCACCGTTCACGAAGTCGCCGAACTGGCCTTCCCACAGGGTCAGGGTGTTCGGATCGGCCAGCGAGTAGCCGTATTCGAAGCCTAGGACGGCTTCTTCCGACAGGGCCGAGTCGATGACTTCGAAGTGGCCTTGGCCTTCACGCAGGTTGTTCAGCGGGAAGTAGCGCTCTTCGGTGGTCTGGTCGGTGATGCCCGAGTGACGTTGCGAGAAGGTACCGCGCACCGAGTCCTGACCGGACAGGCGGATGTTGTAGCCTTCGTCGACCAGCGAAGCGAAAGCGAGGCTTTCAGCGGTCGCCCAGTCGATGTTCTCGCCAGCAGCGACGGTTTCGCGGCGGGCGTCGATAACGCGCTTCAGGGTCTTGTGGACGTCAACACTGTTCGGGATCGAGGTCAGGCGAGCGCCATAGTCCTTGAGCTTTTCAGCCGGAACGGCGGTCGAGCCGCGCCATGCAGCGTCCTCGGCCTTCTCGGCTTCCAGACCCTTCCAGTTGCCGTCCAGCCAGTCGGCCTTGTCGGCCTTGAAGGTCTTGCCCGCTTCGAACTCGGCGTCGAGGAAGGCTTCGAACTTAGCGACCTGTGCGTCAACTTCGGCCTGGGTGATCACGCCCTCGGCCACCAGACGCTGCGAGTACATTTCGCGCGTCGACGGCTGGTTCTTGATCTTGGCGTACATCAGCGGCTGGGTGAACGTCGGATCGTCGCCTTCGTTGTGACCGAAGCGACGGTAGCAGAACATGTCCACCACAACGTCCTTGTGGAACTTCTGACGGTATTCGGTCGCGACCTTGGCGGCGAACACCACAGCTTCCGGATCGTCACCGTTCACGTGGAAGATCGGAGCCTGAACCATAAGGGCCACGTCCGACGGATACGGGGTAGAGCGCGAGTTGCGCGGTGCCGTCGTGAAGCCGATCTGGTTGTTGATGACGAAGTGCATCGTACCGCCGGTACGATAGCCCTTCAGACCCATCAGGGCGAAGCATTCAGCCACAACACCCTGACCGGCGAAGGCGGCGTCACCGTGGATGAGGACCGGCATCACCTTGGAGCGGTCCAGAGCCCATTCGGCTTCCGGCTTGCCAGCGTTGGCCTCGCGGATGTCGAAGGCCTGCTTGGCGCGCGACTTGCCCAGAACGACCGGGTTGACGATTTCAAGGTGCGACGGGTTGGCCGTCAGCGACAGGTGGACCTTGTTGTTGTCGAACTCGCGGTCGGACGAAGCACCCATGTGGTACTTCACGTCGCCCGAACCCTCGATGTCCGACGGAACGGTCGAACCGCCTTGGAACTCGTGGAAGATGGCCTTGTACGGCTTGCCCATGACGGCAGCCAGCATGTTCAGACGGCCACGGTGGGCCATGCCGAAGACCATTTCATCAACGCCCAGCGAGCCACCGCGCTTGATGATCTGTTCCATGGCCGGGACCATGGCTTCACCGCCGTCCAGGCCGAAACGCTTGGTGCCCGGGAAGCGCTTGTGCAGGAAGCGTTCGAAGCCTTCGGCCTCGATCAGCTTGTTCAGGATGGCCAGCTTGCCTTCCTTGGTGAAGGCGTTCTTCTCGAACTTGTCGGCACCTTCGATGCGCTCCTGCAGCCAGGCTTTTTCTTCCGGCTCGGAGATGTGCATGTACTGGACACCGATGGTGCCCGAGTAGGTGCGCTTGAGGATTTCCATCACCTCGTTGAGCGAGGCGGTTTGAAGGCCCAGCACGCCGTCGAGGAAGATCTTGCGATCCATGTCGGCAGCGGTGAAGCCGTAGAATTCGGGGGTCAGTTCCGGATGGACGACCGGCTTCTCGATACCCAGCGGGTCGAGGTTCGCAGCCAGGTGGCCGTTCACGCGATAGGCGCGGATCAGCATCAGGGCGCGGATGGAGTCGTGCGCGGCGGCACGAACGTGGTCTGCGGTCAGCGAACCGTCAGCGGCCGGAGCCGGAGCGGCAGGGCGTGCGCCCGGCTTGCCCGCCTTGGGGTCAGCCTTCGGAGCCGGCCAGCGGCCATCGAACACAGCCGTTTCTTCCGTCGGCTCTTCGCCACGGTTGCGGCCCCACGAACCGGCACCCGCCGATTGCTTGACCAGATCGGCATTGTCTTTCAGCTGATCGAAGAAAGAGCGCCATTCGCCAGACACCGAGGACGGGTCATTGGCCCATTTCTCGTGCAGGTCTTCAATGAAGGCCGCGTTCGCACCGTAAAGGAAAGAGGTCTCGGCAAAGACCTGATTCAGCCGACCTGCATCGTCCGCCATTTTTCTCACACATCCTATTCCACCGCGGACGCATGAAAAGCGCCCACGAGCGAAGCCCATATAGGCCCTCTTTCCTCCGCGGTCATGGCCCTAGAATGGCCAAACGGGAGGAAATTCGTCGAAAGCGGCATAAAAAACGCCCCTTTGCGAGTTCCAGACCACTGTAAAGCCTTGCCAACGGCGAAAATCGTTCCTTATCGCCGCGGAAAGGCTCGCATCATCCTGTTAGGCCCGCGTGACTTCACCAACTCTTAACGCATGAAAAAAGGCGACGGAGATGAACTCCGCCGCCCTTCTTTTTTCGGTTTATCCGATCCTTGGATCGGACAGGTCTTAGCCCTTGAGGACTTCGACCAGGGTCTTGCCCAGACGTGCCGGCGACGGCGAGACACGGATGCCAGCGGCTTCCATGGCTGCGATCTTCGACTCTGCATCGCCCTTGCCGCCCGAAACGACTGCACCGGCGTGGCCCATGGTGCGGCCCTTCGGCGCGGTACGACCGGCGATAAAGCCAGCCATCGGCTTCTTGCGGCCCTTCTTGGCTTCGTCGATCAGGAATTGAGCGGCGTCTTCTTCGGCCGAGCCGCCGATTTCGCCGATCATGATGATCGATTGGGTTTCTTCGTCGGCCAGGAACATTTCCAGCACGTCGATGAACTCGGTGCCCTTGACCGGGTCACCACCGATGCCGACAGCCGTGGTTTGGCCCAGGCCTTCGTTGGTGGTTTGGAACACGGCTTCATAGGTCAGGGTGCCCGAACGCGAGACGATGCCCACGTTGCCCTTCTTGAAGATCGAGCCCGGCATGATGCCGATCTTGCACTCGTCCGGGGTCATGATGCCCGGGCAGTTCGGGCCCAGCAGGCGCGAGTTCGAGCGGTCGAGGCGAGCCTTGACGCGGACCATGTCCTGCACCGGAATGCCTTCGGTGATGCAGGTGATGAACGGGATCTCGGCTTCGATGGCTTCGATGATGGCGTCAGCAGCACCTGCCGGCGGGACGTAGATGACCGAGGCGGTCGCGCCGGTGGCGTCCTTGGCTTCGGCAACCGAAGCGTAGATCGGCAGGGTTTCGCCGTGCGAACCGGTCCAGTTGGTGCCGCCCTTGGTCGGGTGCACGCCGGCAACCATTTGGGTGCCGTGGTAGGCCAGAGCCTGTTCGGTGTGGAAGCCGCCGGTCTTGCCGGTCAGGCCCTGCACGATGATCTTGGTGTCTTTATTGACGAGGATGGACATGTGTCTGTTCTCTGAATTCTGGTGTGCAGGGCTTAGGCGACAGCGGCGACGATCTTCTGGGCGGCGTCGTCCAGATCGTCAGCAGCGGTGATGGCCAGACCCGACTCGTTCAGGATCTTCTTGCCCAGTTCGACATTGGTGCCTTCCAGACGGACGACCAGCGGAACCTTCAGACCGACTTCCTGCACAGCGGCGACAACGCCTTCAGCGATGACGTCGCACTTCATAATGCCGCCGAAGATGTTGACGAGGATGCCCTCCACCTTCGGGTCAGCGGTGATGATCTTGAAGGCCGCAGCGACCTTTTCCTTACCGGCGCCGCCACCGACGTCGCAGAAGTTGGCCGGCTCTTTGCCGTACAGCTTGATGATGTCCATGGTCGCCATGGCCAGACCAGCGCCGTTCACCATGCAGCCGATGTTGCCGTCGAGGGCCACGTAAGCGAGGTCCCACTTCGAGGCCTCGATTTCCTTGGCGTCTTCTTCGGTCTCATCGCGCAGGGCGCGGATGTCTTCGTGGCGGTACAGGGCGTTGCCGTCGAACGAGACCTTGGCGTCCAGAACGCGCAGGTGACCGTTTTCCATAACGATCAGCGGGTTGATCTCGAGCAGGTCCATGTCCTTCTCGACGAAGGCCTTGTACAGGATCGGGAACAGCGACTTGGCGTCTTCAGCGGCTTGGCCGGTCAGTTCCAGAGCGGCCGAGATGGCAGCGACGTTCTCGTCGGTGACGCCGGCTTCCGGATTGATCGCGATGGTGTGGATCTTTTCCGGGGTGTCGTGGGCAACGGCTTCAATGTCCATGCCGCCTTCGGTCGAGACGACGAAAGCGACTTGGCCGACCGAGCGGTCAACCAGCAGCGAGCAGTAGAGTTCGCGGGCGATGTCGGCACCGTCTTCGATGTACAAACGGTTCACCTGCTTGCCAGCTTCGCCGGTCTGGGCGGTAACGAGCGTGTTGCCCAGCATTTCCTTGGCGTGGGCCACGGCTTCCTCGATCGAGAAGGCCAGACGGACACCGCCCTTGGCGTCAGCCGGCAGTTCCTTGAACTTGCCCTTACCACGGCCACCGGCGTGGATTTGCGATTTCACGACGTAGAGCGGGCCAGGCAGTTGCTTGGCAGCAGCTTCGGCTTGATCTGCCGAGGTGATTGCGACGCCGTCAGCGACCGGTGCGCCGTAGGCCTTGAGGACCTGTTTGGCCTGATATTCGTGAATGTTCATATTAGATCCGCGCCATTGGAGAGGTTTGGGGAAACTTTGGTCGCGCTTATAGGCACTGCGGGTTCTGCAGTGCAACAGTCAGTCGCATTATGCCTCACAAGAAGAGTTACAATGCAAAAGGGCCGCACGCTGGAAACGTACGGCCCTCAAGAGGTTATAAGGCTCCGCTAGGGAAACTTAATCGGTCCAGTCTTTCGGCAAAGTGCGCGATGCACTGAAGTGCAGCACCGAGGCGAGAAGATAAAAGCCCATTCCCGTATAGATTGCCCAACGCAAACTTTCCTCACCGAAGGCAGGGCGAAGAAGATCGCTCATCCACCCGAAGTAGAAAAATCCGACCGCCAACCCGAGCAGGTTGTTGATGAGCAGGAAGATGGCCGAGGCGGTCGAGCGCATCGGCGCGGGGGCCAGATGCTGGACCGCGGCGGTGATCGGACCCAGCCACGCCAGATTCAGACCCGTGGGGATCAGGAAGATCAGGAAGGCGATGGTCAGGGCGAGCGCGGGGCTGCCGCCACCGGGCAGCATGCCGATGATGGCCGGAGAGTTCATCGCCAGAATGAAACACGGTGCCGAGATGATGAAGGCCACCGCCGGAACCAGCGGATAGGCAGCCTTGGACCGCTTGGCCAGTTTGTCGGCGACCGCGCCACCCATCCAGATGCCCAACAGACCACCGATCAGGGCGATACCGGCATAGTACCAGCTGACCTGTGACAGGGTCAGGTTGAAGCTACGCATAAAGAACAACGGCAGCCAGCCCGCGACGCCATAGCCACAGACCGAAGACGATGCGGCCCCCAGCGACAGCAACCAGAAACTCTTCTTGCTCATGATGACCGAGCCCGTCGCCTTGGCCAGCCAAAGCGAAATGCCGATGACCGACATCAGACCCGCGCCGAAGAAGGGCACCACCGGATTGTCCATGCCCACGCCCATCAGGCTGAGCACACCCAGACCGGCGAAAATACCCGCGATGCCGAAACAGGCCAGCGCGACCTTCTTGCCAAGACCGGTATCGTTCGGTGCAGCGGCGACGGGGGCCGGCTGCGGAGTCGCCACGGCGGCAGCCGCAGCGGCATCGGTACCGCCGCGCTTGGGATCACGGACCGTCAGACGAAGGATGGGCGCGATGATCACACCGATAATGCCCACCACGACAAAGGCCGTGCGCCAGCCGTACTCAGCCGCCAGCAGACCCCCGACGAGGGTGCCACCCGCCGTCCCCAACGGAATACCGAAGGCAAAGGCCGCCATGGCGCGCGCACGCTGGTTCGGGGGGAAATAGTCGGCGATCAGCGAATAGGCCGGAGCCACGCCGCCCGCCTCGCCCACGCCCACACCCATGCGGAACAGGAAGAGCTGGCCAAAAGATCCGGCCACGCCGCACAGGGCGGTAAAGCCCGACCAGACGGTCAGGGCACCGGTCATGATCCAGACGCGGCTGGAGCGGTCGGCCAGCCATGCCAGCGGGATGGCCAGCGTCGAATAGACCGACGCAAAGGCGATGCCGCCCAGCAGGCCGAACTGGCTGTCGCTCATGTTGAACTCGGCCTTCAGCGGGGCCGCGAGGATGCCGATGATCTGGCGATCCACAAAGTTCAGCATGTACACAAAGACGAGAATGGCCAGCACGTAATAGCGGTAAGCTGGCGACGGTGCCTGCGGCTCGCTTCCCGCGACACCGGCAGCTAGGCCTGCAGCCTTTTCATGGCTCATGCCACTTCCCCTTCCGTAAACTCCCAAGGCCCGACGGTAACGGGGCGCGGGCCTTATGCAAAAGAAAAAGGGCGACGGTGTAGACCGCCGCCCCTCTTCATCACTCAGCGGTGATCCGCCACGGCTTAGTATTTGGCCGAGAACTTGATCATCCAGGTGCGCGGCGCACCGAAGTAGGCCGTGCGGATGTTACCGATCGAGGAGAACTCCTGCGCGTCGGTCTTATAGACTTCGTCGGTCAGGTTCTGGCCGTACAGGCCGATCGAATAGCGATCCGAAGCGTCCGACCAGACGACGCGGGCGTCGTACAGCCAGTAGCTGTCCTGATACATGCTCTCCAGCGGGATGGTGGAGTCAGCTAGGGTGTTGTCCACGGCCAGAGCCATGCGCGAGCGGTACTTGGCCGCAGCGCCGACGGTCAGCGACGAGCCATTGCCCAGCGACCACTCGTGCTGGCCACCGAAACGCAGGGTCCACTTCGGCGAGAAGGCCGGATCCTGGAAGGCGCGCGAGCCGTCGAAGTTCAGGAAGCGGGCGTCGTTGAACTCCTTGTAGTCGGCATCGAGGAAGCCGATCTGGGCGTCCAGAGTCAGGCCGGCGGTCGGGCGGGCCACGGCTTCGACTTCAAAGCCGAAGATTTCCAGTGCGCCGGCGTTGATGACCGACAGAACGCCGACCGGCACGCCAGTGATCGGGTCGTTCTCGACACCCGACACGCGGGCCTGGAAGTCTTTGTACTTGGTGAAGAAGGTCGCCAAGTTCAGGCGCAGACGGCGGTCGAAGAAGGTGGTCTTGGCACCGGCTTCGATGGTGTCTGCGGTTTCCGGATCATAGGCGGTTGCCTCGGTGCCCGAGTTGGCGCGGCCGTTGAAGCCGCCCGACTTGAAGCCCTGCGAATAGCGGGCATAGACCATGGCATCCGGCGACAGCTGATAGTCAGCCGAGATCATCAGCGAGGTGTCGTCCCACGTACCCTTGGGCGGAGCGAAACCGTACTGCGACACGAGGAACGGCGAGTCCGAGGCCACATAGGTGAAGCGGTCGTACAGCTTTTCCTCTTCGGTGTAGCGGACACCGGCAGAGATACGCAGGGCGTCGGTCACGTCATAGCTGATGTTACCGAAGATGGCCTTGGACGTGGTTTCAAGATCGTCGTCGATGAAACGGGTGAAGGTGTAGTCACCGTTCCACAGCGGCGGGAAGACCAGACCCTTGGTCAGGTCGTCGTTGTAGCTTTCCTGATGCGAGGAGACCTCTTCTTTCAGGTAGTACAGGCCAGCCACGGCGTTCACGCGGTCGCCGGTGTAGGTCAGCTGGAACTCCTGGCTGAACTGGTTCTGGTCAACGGCCACCAGGGCGTCGGCGATTTCCAGTTCGGTCGCATCGAAGTCGATATAGTCGTCGGTGTTCAGCTCGCGATAGCTGGTGATCGACTTCAGGCTCAGCTTGTCCGACAGGTCCCACGTCATACGCAGGGCCGTGCCCCAGGTTTCCAGACGGGTTTCGTTCGGCAGGCCCGGCGTGGTGCGGGTCTTGAAGTTGAACTCCGGCGTTTGTGCCGGAACCAGATAGGCCGGAACACCCAGCAGGTTGGTCAGGGTGTTCTGGGCCTGACCCACGGTCAGACCAGCGTCATCCTTCGAATAGTCGGCGTTGAAGTCGATGCGGAAGTTCGACGTCGGATCCCATGCCAGGCTACCGCGCACGGCTTGGGAGTGTTTGTCGTTGTATTCAGCGCCCGTCACCGGATCGGTGACATAACCACCACGCTCGGAATGCAGGACCGACAGGCCCAGCGCCAGATTGTCCGACACCGGACCCGACACAGCGCCCTGGACTTCCATCAGGTCGTATTCGCCATAGGCCACCGAGCCACGGGCGCGGAATTCCTGACCCGGACGGCGCGACACCAGCTTCATGGCACCACCGATGGTGTTCTTGCCATACAGGGTGCCTTGCGGACCGCGCAGGATTTCAACGCGCTCGAGGTCGAGCAGGTCGAACTGGGTGCCGCGAATACGCGAATAATAGACGTCGTCGACATAGACGCCGACGGCAGGGTCGAAGGTTTGCAGGCTGTCCGGCTGGCCGACGCCGCGGATATAGATGTTGGTCGAGTTCGACGAGCCGCGGCCCTGAACGAGGTTCAGGTTCGGCACAGCGCCTTGCAGGTCGGTGACCTGTTGCGCGCCGGTACGCTCCAGCGATTCACCCGAGAAGGCCGTCAGCGCCAGCGGCGTCTTTTGGGCGGATTCTTCGGTGCGGCGGGCGGTGACGATAATGTCTTCGACCGAGGTCGCGGCGATGCCGCTACCGTCCTGAGCATAGGCAGCCGTGCCAATTGCGCTCAGGGCAGCGCCTGCCATCAAGGCGCACTTCACCATACGGTTCATTTTGAAAGTCCCCTCTGTTTCCTACCTGCAGACGCTTTTTATTCAGCGTTCAATGATTTTCTTGAGGTGTGACGGCTAATAGGCGGGCTGTCAACGACAACATCGTCCGTGGAACACAGGTCCACCGTGGCTGTGGCGCCGTTGCACAGGGGGACACAAGGTTGCTAGCCTAGCCGCATGACCTCCAGCCGCAGCGCTCCCCCCATGCCCGACGACACATCGCCGAAGCCCACGGCCACGGCTGTTGTCGAGCCCAAGCCCGCCCGTCGCGGCCGCCCGAAGAAGGTCAAGGATGACAGCGGGTCCGACACCCGCGATTCCATCCTGAATGCCGCCGAGGGGCTTTTCTCGCAGCACGGCTTTTATGGTGTGACCATCCGCGAGGTGGCCCGCGAGGCCGGCGTCGATACGGCGCTGGTCCACTATTATTTCGGCTCCAAGAAGGAGCTGTTCGATGCGGTCTTTATCCGGCGCGCCGAGGTGTGGAATGCCGAGCGTGTGGCGGCCATCAACCGCTATCACGAGACCTGCGCCCAGGATGGCGAGGGGATGACACTGGAAGGGCTGTTCGAAGCCTTTCTACGCCCGCCGTTCCAATGGTCCCTGACAGGTGGTCCGGGCTGGAAACACTATGCGGCACTGGTCGCCCAGACCAATGCCAACCCCGCATTTGGCGGCGAGACCATGGCCCGCTATTTCGACCCTGCCATTCGTCGTCTGTTGGAGCTGGTGCGCGAAATCCTGCCAGAGGCCACCGATACCCAGCTCTATTGGGCGTGGCACAATTTGTCGGGTGCCCTGACGCTGACCCTTGGCGAGACGGGCCGTATCGACCGCCTGTCCGGCGGCCTTTGCAAGTCGGGCGATCTGGGTGCCGCCTGCGACCACATGGTCAAATTCGCCGCTGCGGGCTTCCGCGCCGTTTGCCAGAACTGACCCCAGAACTGACACATGTCCCTGTCCGTACTCAAACACCGCCCGAAGCTTCGCGGCGTTCTCATTGGCTGTCTGGCGGGAGGCTTTCTGGCCTTTAGCGGTGCCTTTGGATCGGCTTCGGCCCCACTATGGGAGCGGCTGATCTACTGGGTACCGCTCATTGTCGGGGGCGGTCTGTGGAGCACGCTCTGCTCGCCTCTACTGCGCCGTCTGGTTGATACCGATGACCGCCCATGGCTGGAGGTAGTACTGCTGTCGCTGATGATGTCGGTGCCGATCACACTGACCGTGTGGCTGACGACAGCGCTGCTGTTCTGGAATGAAGGCCCGTCACTTCACCACCTGCCCCACTTCTTCCTGCCTGTCCTGCTCATCACCGTGGTTCTGTCCGCGATCAATGTGCTGGTGGACAAGTCGGCGACGGTGGAAACCCATAAGGTGGCAGGCCAGCCGCCCGCACGCTTCCTCGAGCGCCTGCCGATGAAACTCAAAGGGGCCGCACTGTGGGCCGTGCAGGCCGAGGACCACTATCTGCGCCTGCACACCGATCGGGGCTCGGACCTGATCCTGATGCGGTTGTCGGATGCGCTGGCTGAACTGGACGGACTTGAGGGAGGCCAGACCCACCGCAGCTGGTGGGTGGCGCGCGAGGCCGTATGCGACGTGGCGCGCGGTGACGGGCGTGCGACCCTGACACTTCCGGACGACACCCGCGTCCCCGTCAGCCGCCGCTACGCCCGCACCCTGCGCGAAGCCGGATGGTGGTGATTAGACCCAGTTGCCGTGGAAGGCCGCGGGCAGCGCCACATCCGCACGCCATGTGCAGACCGGACCATCCTCGACACGGGCCAAATCCAGCAGGTGAAGCTCGCTGACACCGGCCTTCAGATTGACGCTGGGACCGATCAGCCAGGCGTCCTCTTCTGCCGTTGCGCCGGTTTTGGGCACATAGACCATCTCGTCAACGATATGGTCGGCCCCGAAGCTGAAGCTGCGGGTCCGGCCCGAAGCCCAATCCGTCACACCGATGGCCGAGGCCAAGGGCGTACCGTCGCGCGATCCCGTGGTGTGGATGCAGAAACGGCGCGCCAAGCCGGCACGGCGCGGGTCACTGCGCGGGAACTCGGCGATAACGCCCGTGCTTTCCAACCGCCCGCGCCCGTCCGTGCCCAACACCACCAGACCCAGATGGGCGGGTTGATGATCCAGCGGCACGCCGTTCAGAATATCGCTGGCTCCGCGTGCGGCAAACGCCATGTCGGGATGGGCGGCCACATCGAAACGGATGGTACCGTCGGCCTCTTCCCACGCATCGCCCACATGGAAGAAGCCCATCGGCGGAAGATCGAAAATCCGGCGCTGGCTCAGGTCATCCTTGTCGATGACCAGAACCTTGGACCCAAGCTCCGGCTTCCACTCATAGGCGGCCGAAAGCGGCATGATGTTCCGCGTATGCACCCACGGCTGCAGCAGGATCACCAGATGCCGCGCCGTCGCCGAGAAGTCGTGCACATAGCTGGCCATCGGCAGCTCGATCATCTCCGCGGCCCGCAGACTGCCCTCCGGTGACAGATGCCAGACAATGGCGTTCCGACCATTCAGACCCAGATTCCAGATGGTGCCATCCGGCTCGATCCGGGGGTGGGCCAGAAACGGCATGGCCTTCAGATCGGGCCGGAAGGTCATATAGTCCTGCGTCTCCAGCGTCACGGGATCGAGTACGACCGGAGAACCTGCCTCCCACAGGGCCCAGAGCTTGTCACCGACCTTGTGCACCGAAGTGTTGGCCGGATTGACGTCATCGGATGAGCCAATCCGCGCACGCGGATCAGGCAGGGTGCCAAAGCCGGGCATCAACATGGCACCGGCTTCTTCTTCCTGACGGCGTTTGCGCGTGTCGGCGAAACGGGCCGTCAGTTGCACCTGACCGTCTTCGATGTGCCAGCGCCGGACCATGCCGTCGCCATCGAACCAGTGCTGGGCCGAGCCCCCGGGGCGGCGGAACTGTGCGGGACCATTTCGGTAAAGCGTGCCCTTCAGTCCGGCAGGCACACGGCCATGCACCAGTTCCAGCATGCGCGGCGCGACATCGCCCGCCACATCCGCTGTTGCCAGCTCCCAGTTGTGAGCCTGATCCAGAGCGGCCCGCGCAAAGCTGCGGTCCGGCGTCAAGACCGAAGCCGCCGCCATCGCTGCCGATGCGCCAAGGAATGAGCGTCGCGAGAAATCCATCGTCCTTATCCTTCTCAACGCAGAGTCAGCTGGTGGTCGGTTTGGCCCGACACCGCAAACTGGGCGCGGTCCCATTTGGCTGGTCCCATATTGCCAACCGCATTATTGGAAAAGGCATAGGGTTCGACCGGCAGGCCGAAGGGGTTGGTGTCCATCCGGCCATTACCGTTCACATCGTGAAAGGCCTTGATGCCATAGTCACCCGACGTCAGCCCTTCGAACACGACCTCGGACTGGCCATGGGCGACATCGATATTGGCCACGCGCACGGGGTTGCCGTGCTCATAGGCATCCTCGCTGTCATAGACCGCGACCTGTACCGTGCCGGACGGCGTGCCGACATCCACCTTCAAGGTCAGACGTGCTTCTTCAGCATGGGCGTTTGCAGCGGCAGTCAGGGCAAGTGCCAGGCTCAGGATGGTGAAAACAGATTTCATAGCGGGGCCTCTTCGGTTCGGGCGGCGACGTGTTGATGTCCCCTTCCTGCTCGGCCCCGCCGATGCCCGCCATCGCTGTTGCGCCCTTGCCCTTGCGGGTTTCGCCAGTGAACACCCCTGCTCGTTCACGAAGCGCGAGTGAACGCGCCCGAAAACCTGTCGCAACCGCAGAGCCTTGCCGATCACGGGCTGGGGCCGTAAGTCCTGCTGTCATGACCCAGCGCACCGCTCCCCTGATCTGCCCGTCCATCCTCGCCAGTGACTTCTCCAAACTGGGCGAGGAAATCCGCTCGCTGGAAGCTGCGGGGGCGGACTGGATCCACGTCGATGTCATGGACGGCCATTTCGTGCCGAACATCACCATCGGCCCGGATGTGGTAAAGGCGCTGCGCCCGCACACGACGCTGCCGTTCGACGTGCACCTGATGGTGGCACCCGTCGATAACTGGCTGGAAGCCTATCGCGCGGCGGGCGCGGACATCATGAGCGTGCACCCCGAAAGCGGCCCGCACGTCCACCGCACCCTGGGCCAGATCCGCCAGCTGGGGGCCAAGGCCGGACTGGTCTTCAACCCCGCCACGCCGCTGAGCGTACTGGAAGAGTGCGTGGAGATGGTCGATCTGGTGCTGATCATGTCGGTCAATCCGGGCTTTGGCGGTCAGAAATTCATCGACAGCTCACTGCGCAAGATCGAGCGCGCCCGCGCCATTCTGGATGCGGCGGGCTCACACGCCCACCTGCAGGTCGATGGCGGTGTGGTCGCGGCCAATGCCGGTGCCTGCGTTGCCGCCGGTGCCGATGCCCTTGTCGCGGGTTCGTTTGTATTCAAGGGTGGGCCTGACGCCTACGCCACCAACATTCAGGCACTGAAAACGGCATGAAGCCTATCGGCCCCTTCGCCCCGCGCGATAGCGAGACCCCCCTCTCCGAAGGCCACATCCCCGGTCTGAAGGGTGCGCCCGTCCGCACGCCCCTGCCCACACACGGTAGCCAGCGCACCTCTCCGGCCCTGATGGGGGCCATCGCCAAGGCGCTGCTGTCGCGTCAGCTGTGGGTCGAACTCTATGGCCTGCCGGGTTACGGCCTGACGCTGGGCGGTGCCAATGGCCAGACCTTTGCCATCACGCCCAAGGATTTCCGCCCCGTTCCCAAAGAAACGGCGCGCCCGCTGCTGGGCGGCAAGCTGACGCTTCTGGGGCTGACGCTCGAGTCCGACGACCCGCGCCAGATGTGGGAACAGCCCACGCCGACCCGCGCCTTTGCCGTTGAACTGCACAGCTTCAACTGGCTCCCGATCATGCTCGAACAGGGCGAGCGCGGCACCCGCGACGCTCTGGCCATGGTCATGGGCTGGCTGAACACGTTTTCACAGTGGTCGCCCTTTTCGTGGTCGCCCGAAGTCCTGTCCCGCCGCGTCTATAATCTGGCCTGTGCCGCCAAGCGGCTGGCCGCGGCAGCAGACGCACCCGACGCCCAGAAGCTGGCCGATACCCTGGCCCGCCAGACCCGCCAGCTGCTGCGCCCACCTTTCGGGGCGCGAGGAAGGGCCGAGCGTCTGGTCGCTGCCGCGATCGCGGGCTGCACCCTCACCGGCCCTATCGGTGAAAAGCTCAGGAACAAGGCGCTCAAAAAGCTGCCTCAGGCTCTGGACCAGTCCATCCGCGAGGACGGAGCCCATGCCTCGCGCGCACCGGAACTGGGTATGGAACTGCTGCTCGACCTGCTGACGCTGGACGATGCGCTGGCGCAGATTTCCGTGCCCACGCCGCCCGCCGTGGCCGAGGCCATTTCGCGCCTGACCATCGCGCTTCGCAGTCAGGTCCTGCCCGACAAGCGTCTGGCCATCTTCCAAGGCGGCGGCCCCTCGACCCGCGAGCGGGTTCAGGCGGCGCGCGCCCATGATGACGAGCCTGCGCCCCCGCCCGCCAGCGTGGTCGGCGGCATTGTGCGTGTGTCATCGCCCCAACTGACACTGATGCTGGACGTCGAAGGTCCGGCGGCGGGCCCGTGGGCCACCACTGCCTGCGGTCAACCGGCTGCTATCGAGGTCGTGGGCGGCAAGGATCGCCTGTTCACCTCGGCAGGCTGGACGCCGCGCTCGTCGGATCGCCACGCCCTTCGCCTCTCGGCTGGGGCCTCGACCCTGACGCTGGGCGAACGCCCGATCGGCGAGCCGCTGTCCGGCTGGAAGGCCGAGCTTCTGGGCCCGCGGCTGATCTCCGAGCCGATGACCATCACGCGCGACCATCAGCAGACGGACACCGCCATCTGGCTGGAAGTCGAGCATGACGGGTGGATGCCGCTGTATGGGCTCAAGCACATGCGCCGCATCTATATCGACCAGACCTGCGACGAAATCCGCGCCGAGGAATGCCTGCGCCCCGGCGAAGGGGATCAGGAAGTCGGACGGATCGCGGCCCCCTATGCCCTGCGCTTCCAGCTGGACCCCGAGGTTCAGGCAAGCCTCGCCCGCGACCGCCGCTCCATCCTGTTGCGCGGCCCTTCGGGCAAGGGCTGGTGGTTCCGTAGCGACGGTCCCGATATCGCCATCGAAACCGCCGTCCATATCGATGACGGCCTGACCCGCCGCTCGCTGCAAATCGTGGTGCGTGGCTCGGCCCGTACCGATGCGGAAACCAAGATCCGCTGGAAACTGGCCCCCGCCGCCGAGGAGTGATCGGGCGTCGGGCCATCCGTCTCCGGATGAATTTTCCATGACAGCCGCCGAGACTGAAAAGGCCGCAATGCCCGCCACACAAGGGTTTGCGGCCTTTCTTCTGCGCGGCTTGCATCGACAGGCATGGCCCCCGCCGCCTTCCTGGCCGCCCAAGGGGTGACGGCATCACATACCGGTGCTAGAGGCCGCGCCATCTCCTCTGCTCCTAGCTGTTACGGACGTCGCCATGCCCGCCGCTCCCGATTTTCCACCCGCCCCTAACGCGGTCGCCCCTGCGCGCGCCCTGATCTCCCTGTCCGACAAGACCGGACTGGAAGAGGTGGCCCGCACCCTGCACGATCTCGGCGTCGAACTGGTTTCGACCGGCGGCACCAAGGCCGCCATCGCGAGCTTTGGCCTGCCGGTGAAGGATGTGGCGGACCTGACCGGTTTCCCGGAAATGATGGACGGCCGCGTCAAGACCCTGCACCCGATCGTGCACGGTGGCCTGCTGGGCGTGCGCAACGCCCCGACCCACGCCGTAGCCATGGCCGAGCACAACATCGGTGCCATCGATATCGTCTGGATCGACCTCTATCCGTTTGAGAAGACCGTTGAATCCGGCGGTGGATTTGAAGCCGCCATCGAGAACATCGACATCGGCGGTCCGGCCATGATCCGTTCGGGCTCCAAGAACCACGGCCACGTCGCGGTCGCTGTCGATGCCGAGAGCATCAACATGATCGTCGAGGCCCTCAAAGCCGACGGCTCGACCTCGCTGGACCTGCGCAAGAAGCTCGCCGCCCGCGCCTTTGCCCGCACCGCCGCCTATGACGCCGCTGTGTCATCGTGGTTCGCAGGTCAGCTGGAAGACGCCGCCCCTGCGCGCAAGTCGATCGCCGGCGAACTGGCCCAGACCCTGCGTTACGGTGAAAACCCGCACCAGACCGGCAGCTTCTACCGCACCGGCGAGAAGCGCCCGGGCGTGGCCTATGCCGAGCAAATCCAGGGCAAGGAACTGGGCTACAACAACATCGCCGACGCCGATGCCGCCTATGAGCTGGTGGCCGAGTTCAAGGAACCCGCCTGCGTCATCGTCAAGCACGCCAACCCGTGCGGCGTGGCCGTCGGCAAGGACCTTGCCGAAGCCTATGCCCGCGCTCTGGAGTGCGATGCCGTCTCGGCCTTCGGTGGCGTGATCGCCGTCAACCGTCCGCTGACCGAAGAGGCCGCCAAGGCCATCACCGAAATCTTCACCGAAGTGGTCATCGCCCCGGGTGCCGACGATGCGGCCAAGGCCGTGTTTGCCGCCAAGAAGAACCTGCGCCTGCTGATCACGGACGGCCTGCCGGACCCGCACGCCGAAGGCAACGTCTTCCGCTCGGTTGCCGGTGGCTTCCTCGTGCAGTCGCGCGACCAGTCGAACCTCAAGCCTTCGGACCTGAAGGTCGTGACCAAGCGTCAGCCGACCGAGAAGGAAATCGAGGACATGCTGTTCGCCTTCACCGTCGCCAAGCACGTAAAGTCCAACGCCATCGTCTATGCCAAGGACGGCCAGACCGCCGGCATCGGCGCAGGCCAGATGAACCGCCGCGACAGCGCCCGCATCGCCGCCATCCGCGCCAAGGAAGCCGGTGAGGCCAAGGGCCTCAACGTTTCGCTGGCCGAAGGTTCGGCCTGTGCTTCGGAAGCCTTCTTCCCGTTCGCCGACGGCCTCTTGGAAGCCATCGCCGCGGGCGCGACCTGCGTCATCCAGCCGGGTGGCTCCATCCGCGACGACGAAGTCATCAAGGCTGCCGACGAAAAGGGCATCGCCATGGTCTTCACAGGCACGCGTGTCTTCCGACACTAATTTTTAGTGGGCCGCGGTCAAAAGGCTCCGCCTTTTCGACCCGCGCGGCCTGTTGATGGGTGGCGGTGCAAACCGTTGCTCAAGCAGCGAGCCCCCGCGGGGCGAGCGTTAGCAACAAAACTAAAAAGGCGCTGTGAGGGATCACAGCGCCTTTCCTTTTGCCTTGCTTAGGCTCCGGAAATCTTGTCCGTGGCTTCGCGGATGATGGCGACGAGCCGCTCCATCTCTTCCGTTTCCAGCGGTTCGGTGCCCAGCCTTTGACGAAGGGCGTGTTTGAAACCGTCCACCGCCTCGCGGATTTCGGGCGGTCGGCCGCCGTGGCCCTTCATGGCCTCCATCCGTGCATCGATACGGCCCAGCACCTCGGCGTTTTCTTCCAGCAGGCGCTGGCCCTCTTCGGTGATGGCGTAAAGCTTCTTGCCGCCTTCGATGGAGATGCTGACCGCACCCATATCTTCCAGCAGCGACAGGCTGGGATAGATCACACCCGGGCTCGGCGCATAGACGCCTGCCATACGGGTCTCGATCGCCTTGATCAGTTCATAGCCGTGCGACGGCTTTTGCGCGATCAGCGACAGCAGGAGCCAGCGCATGGCACCGTGTTCGAACAGGCGACCGCCGCCCCCCGGTCCGCGGCGCATACGGCCATCGTCCGGTCCATGGGGTTTGCCGCGCATGCTCCGGTCGCCATGGCCGCGAGGGCCGTGCCCGTGATGGCCGCGACCTTCGCAGCCCATTGCGTCTTCATTCTTCCAACCGCGATGTTGGTGTCTCATTCTTTTCATTTCCATTTCGATATATCTCATCGTGCATATAGATATATCGAAACTAACATTGCGCAAGTCCCTTTTTATCGGGGTGCGTTCCGCCTATGTGATCCTCATGGATACGCTTGCCAGCCGTTGGGCCGCCCTTGAACCGCATGTGATCGTTGTCGGACCTGACGACGATCTGCCGCGTCCGGCTGTGCTTCTGTTCCATGGCTGTGGTGGTTTGCGCAGCCACCTGCCGCGCTATGCCGAGGTGGCAAAAGCGGCGGGCTGGCGCGCCTTTATCGTCGACAGCTATGGCCCGCGCGGGTGGACGCGGCTTCGCACCCTGCTCACGGTCTGCACCAATGTGATGTTCAATGGTCTGGACCGTGCGGGCGACCTTTTGGCCGCGTGGCATGGCGTAGCGGCACGGCCCGATGTCGATGCCTGCAAGATCGTTCTTGGCGGCTGGTCCCACGGCGGCTGGTCGATCATGGAGCTGATGGCCAGCGAGCTTGAGGATGGCACCCTTGGGCTGAAGGATGCGGGTCAGCACCGCTTGCCCGCCCCCGCCGGTGTCTGGCTGGCCTATGCCTATGTCGGCTTTCTGGCCCGCAACCGGATGAAGCCGTGGCGGATGAAGACGGATGTCTATGCGGTGACCTGTAGCCGCGACCACCTGACCACCGTGCGCAATGCGGAAAGGGTCAACGACGCCATCCGCGCCAATGGCAGTACGGTCGAAAGCTGGATCGGCGAAGGCACCCATGCCTTTGACGAGCCGACCAGCAACGGCCCGATGAAGCACAATCCCGAAAGCACTTTGGAAATGCTGGCGCGTTTCGAGGGCTTCCTGAACCGGATCGCCTAGAGCGGCACCAGCGTCCGCATCTTCATCGGCGCGCGCACGCTGAAACCCAGCCCTTCATAAAGGGCGATGGCGCGATCGTTGTGGTCATAGGAATGCAGGAAGACCGTCTCGCCCCGCGCGACGATGGCCTCGATCACCTGCCGCATCACAGCCGCCGCCAGACCCCGCCCTTGGGCATCGGGATGGACACAGACGCCGGACACCTCGGTAAAGCCGTCGGGCTTCATCCGCTCGCCCGCCATGGCCAGCAGGCGGCCCTCTTCCTTCACGCCGTAGAAGTCGCCGAGACGGTGGGTGTTGGCAAAGAAGGGGCCAGGCTCGGTCAGTATGGCCAAGGCCAACATCTGTTCCGCATCGGCATCGCCCAGCTTTTCAATGCGGATATCGCGCACCTTGCCGGACTTCAGCGCCGTCAGCGTCATCTGCAAAAGCACGGCTTCCTTCTCCAGACGGAAGCCTTCCGGCAGGGGCTGGGCCAGTGCCTCGACCGACACCAGCTTGCCTTCCGGCACCGGCAGGCGGCGCACGTCATCGGTACGGGCCGGATCATCGACCGCCACGAACACGCCATAGCCCGCAGCCATGCGCAGCGCCCCGCCCTCGCGCACAGCCAGATGCGACTGGCGCGAAGACGTCAGGGCGCTGTGCACCACACGATCAAGAGGATGACCGTTCATTCCGGAATGTGCCCCGGGGATCAGCCCTGCCAGAAGCCGACGATCTTCTTGACCTCGGCCACCACCGGAGCGGCGACTTCGCGGGCTTGGGCAGCGCCTTTGGCCAGAACGCGGTCGATCTCGGCCGTCTCGTTCAGCAGACGGCGCATTTCCGACGTCACCGGCGACAGCGAGGTCACAGCCAGTTCCGACAGCTTGGGCTTAAAGGCACCAAAGCCCTGACCGCCGAACTCGGCCAGAACAGCCTCGCGGCTGGTGCCCGACAGCGCGGCGTAGATGGCCACAAGGTTCTTGGCCTCGGGGCGACCGTCCAGACCTTCGACCTCGGACGGAAGCACGTCCATGTCCGACTTGGCCTTCTTGATCTTGTTGGCGATGGTGTCGGCGTCGTCGGTCAGGTTGATGCGCGACAGGTCCGACGGGTCGGACTTGGACATCTTGGCCGAGCCGTCACGCAGGGACATGACGCGCGTGGCCGGACCCTGGATCATCGGCTCCGGCTGCGGGAAGAAGTTCGGCACGCCGAAGTCGTTGTTGAACTTCTGGGCGATGTCGCGGGTCAGCTCGAGGTGCTGCTTCTGGTCCTCGCCGACCGGAACCTCGGTCGCCTTGTACAGGAGGATGTCGGCGGCCTGCAGCACCGGATAGGTGTAGAGGCCGACCGAGGAGCGTTCCTTGTGCTTGCCCGACTTTTCCTTGAACTGGGTCATGCGGTCCAGCCAGCCGAGGCGGGCGACGCAGTTGAAAATCCAGGCCAGTTCGGCGTGCTCGGGCACAGCCGATTGCGGGAAGATGACCGACTTGTCCGGATCGAGGCCCGCCGCCAGATAGGCCGCGGCGATCTCGCGCGTCTGGGCGGTCAGCTTGTCCGGATCCTGCCACACGGTGATGGCGTGCATGTCGGCCACGAACAGGTAGCAGGGCGCACCGGCGTCCTGCATCTCGACGAAACGCTTCAGCGCGCCGAGGTAGTTACCGAGGTGCAGCGCACCGGAAGCCTGAATGCCGGACAGGACGCGGCGCGGGCCAGTGTAAGGGGCCGGAGTTTGGTCAGTCATAGGGAAAGCTCTGGACGAAAGGCGATCGGAAAGGCGTGGGCGCTGCCCATCAGGCAGCAACAGGCACAGGGCCAGCTGAAATCAATCAGCCGCGCCATCGTCCTGTCATACGGGGCAATCCACGGAGCATGGGCTGTGGCTTATCCCTTCGTGCCGCCAAGAGCAACCGCTGCTTGGTCACCAGATGAAGGGAACAAAGCTTCAGGTTAGGATATCTACGTTATACGAATATAGCTTAGCCGCGATCGGAGACTGCCTTGGACGAATTCGACGTCACCCCCGCAGAAGGTTTCAGCGCAACCGTCGCATTCGAGCGCATGCTGCGTCTGCTGCTGGTCCTGTTCGACGAGGTTCAGGAATATCGGCGCGACCTGATATTGAGCGATGGTCCCGATGTATTGGACTACCATCTGGACGAAGCCTTTGTGGCAGGCCTGCGCGTGGCCCGCGACGACACCAAGGAACTGATCCGCCAGTTGCAACTGGTGGACTTCTCGCTGTCCAGCAGCGCGGCCAAGGTGATCGATCCGGCGGTGCTGCGCTTCAAGATGATGGCGATCAAGACGGCGCTCTATTCGGCCAACAGCGTCCATCCCTATCGCGGGCGTGCCATCCGTCGCGGCTGGCCCCTCTATCGCCGCGCCCTGCTCAGCCTGTTCAAGGTTATGGATGGACCGCTGGCGGCGGCTATCGCCGCCACCAACGGTCCGTCAAATCCACTGGAATTCAAACAGGGCATTGAAGCCCTGATCCTGCTGAACTCAGGCACCTCGGCGTAGCAGGCGACGGATATCGCGAGGCGTGATCGCACGGGTCGCAAAGGCCAGAACCACATAGGACAGGCCGCCCAGCGCCACGACCAGCAGCATGGCCAGTTCCTTCACGCCATGATCGGTCCCCACCATGGCCAGAACATCGGCAATAGGGGCCTCGATCGACGGACGGAACAGGCTGCACCCAGCGACAATCACGCCCATGCCGATGCTGGAAACCAAGATACGGACCAGGCGGTCGATCGCGTGCTTGCTGGGGCGGTAATAGTCGTGACGCCACAGCTTGGCCGCCAGCAGAAGCGCATTGGCCCATGCCGCCGCACTGACGGCTGCAGCAATGCCCGAAACGCCCATACCGCCAAAGAACAGCGCCACAGCCAGCACCGCATTGACCACAACCGACACCAGCGCATAGCGCATCGGCGTCTTGCTGTCCGAACGGGCATAAAAGGCGGGTGCCAGAACACGGATCAGCACAAAGGCCGGAACACCCCAGCCGAACTGCAGCAGGGCCGCAGCCGTATTTTGCGCGTCATAGGCGAGGAAGGCGTCCCGCAGGAACAACCCCTCGACCAACAACAGCGGCATGCTCATCAGGGCCGTGGCCGCCGGAAGGGTCAGCGCCATGGAAAGGATCATGGCCTCGTCCATCGAGGACTGCTGCTCGCCCTTGTTGGCCGTGGCGACCGCCGATGACAGGCGGGGCAACAGGGCGATACCGATGGCCACACCCACCAGACCCAAGGGCAGTTGATACAGGCGATCCGCCGTAGCCAGCCACGTCCGGCCCCCGTTCACCAGACTGGACAGGTTGCCCGAGATAAAGACGTTGATCTGGGTCGCGCTGTTGCCGATGGCGGCTGGAATGGCGGTGATGATGATGGCCTTCACCGCTGGCGTCAGGCGCGGCAGGCGGATGCGGACATTGGCCCCCGCCTTGCGTACAGCCCACCAGCACAGGCCTGCCTGCGCGATACCGGCCACCACGACCGACCAGCTGGCAAAGGTCGAGGTCGCGATCGGATCACCCTTCACCGGCCAGATCGCGGCCAGCATGATGACGTTCAGCAGGATCGGATAGGCACCCGACACCAGAAAACGGCCCCGCGCATTCAGAACACCCGACAGCAATGCCGCAATCGCCATACAGGGCAGATAGGGCATGGTGATCTGGGTCAGCATGACCGCCAGCTTGTAGCGCTGCGGATCATCCAGAAAGCCGATGTTGATGGCGGCCATCAGCCACGGCATCGCCAACTGGGCGACAATGGTCAGAGCCACGGTAATCGTGGCCAGCACAGCCAGCGCATCGGTCGCCACCTGATCGGCAGCGTCCGGCCCTTCGGCCTTCAGGCGGCGCGAATAGGCGGGCACGAAGGCGGCGGCAAAGGCCCCCTCGGCAAAGATGCGACGGAAAAGATTGGGGAAGTTCAGCGCCGTATAATAGGCGTCCGCCGCCGGACCGGCCGACGCGCCCAGCGCCGCCGTCACCACCACATCGCGCGCAAAGCCCGCCAGACGGCTGAGCAGGGTCATGCCGCCGAAAATGGCCGATGATTTGGCAACGCCTGTCGATGCCGGCGGCGTGTCGCTCGCGACCTCGCCCGCAGCGGCGACTACGGCTTCGGAAGACAATTGGTCTTGGGGGATTTTGCTTTTGTCGTTCACGAACGGCTCCTCGTCCCCGACCGCTTAGCGCGACACGGGCGTCTTGGATACGGGGTCGGTGCCGATTACCGACACATCGCGGGTACTGGCGCGAACAGGGGTGATGCGGCGCCCCTCCGGTCCCTCCAACCGCATATCGAGGGCTTCGAGCAAGGCGGCCTGCAGCAGATCGAGCTGGGCCGTATCCGTAGGCTTCTGTCCGTCGTGGCCGGTGACGTAGAAGGCATCGACCGCCCGCTCGCCGAAACAGGCAACGTGGGCCGACTGCACCGAAAAGCCGCGGTCCGAGATGATACGTGCCAGATCGGACAGGAGGCCGGGCCTGTCGGCCCCCGACACCTCGACCACTACCGCATGGGGCACAAATTCCCGGTCCATACGCACCACGGGACGGACATCGAAAATGGCGCGGCGGGCGCTGACCCTGTGGTGTCCGATGGCGGAGGTCCGCGCCCCTTTCAGGGCCGCCCGCTCCATCGCCCGCGCCAGCAGGCTGAGGCGGCGCGGCTCCCGTTGGCCATAGGGTTCGCCCACACCGTCCTGAATCTCGAAGATTTCCAGCGCCGTGCCATCGGACAGGGTGGTCAGGCGCGCCCCCACGACATCGGCCCCCGCCAAGGCCAGTGTCGCTGTCAGATCGGCAAACAGACCGCTGCGGTCCGCCGTCGCCACCGCAATGCGCGATGTGGATTCCAGCGCCGCCTGCGGCAAGGCCGTCTCTACAGCCACGCCGCCAAACCGCGCCCGCTCGATCAGGTCCTGATATTCCTCAACGGTCGGTTCGCCCTCGACCGTATCGCCTCGGAACAGGGCCTCGGTGCGATCGAAGAGGGTCCGCATCAGCTGGCCCTTCCAGCCGTTCCACACCCCCGGCCCCACGGCGCGGATATCGGCCACGGTCAGCACCATCAGCATCCGCAGCCGCTCCAGATCGCTGACCGCCTCGGCAAAGGCCCGCACGGTGGCGGGGTCGGACACATCGCGCTTCTGGGCATAGTCGCTCATCAGCAGGTGGTTCCGTACCAGCCAGACCACCTGTTCAATGCGGCGCGGGTCGATCCGCAGACGCTCGCAGGCGCGGCGGGCGGCAATGGCACCGTCCTCCAACTGCCCGCGGTCACCCCCCTTGCCCACATCATGCAGCAGCATGGCCAGCATCAGGGCCTCGTGGTCCACAATCCGGTGGATGATGCGCGAGGCCGCCGGATGGTCTTCTTCCAGCTTGCCCTTTTTGATGTCGTCGATGATGCCGATGGCCTGAAGCGTGTGCTCGTCGACCGTATAGGCATGGTACATGTTGAACTGGGTCTGGCCGACGATCCGGCTCCATTCCGGCAGGAACCGTCCCAGCAGGCCCGTCTCGTTCACCAGTGACAGCACACGATAGGGGCGGCGGCTGCCCGCCAGCAGATGCAGGATCGCCTCCGACGCGCGCGGATCACGGCGCGTGGCAGGGGTCACCAGCGACAGCGAGCGGATCACCGCCGTAATGGCATCGGGGTGCAGGTCGATATCCAGACGGTCGGCTTCGACGAACAGGGTCAAGAGCCGCACAGGGTCACGGGCAAAAACATTGGCGTGGGTGACGGAAAGCCGCCCCTGTTCGATGATCAGACCATCGAACGCCAACTCGCCGCGCCCGCGTCGCAGCAACCGCGACAGGCCGCGCGACAGGCCCTCGGCCTTTTTCTGCTGGCGCGCTTCCAACTGGGCGGACACCGCCCGTGTCAGGGCCCCGACCTGACGCGACACCAGAAAATAGCGGCGCATGAAACGCTCGACCGCCAGTTCGTCACCGCGCCCGCGCCATCCCATGCGGCGGGCGATTTCCGGCTGGAAGTCAAAAGTCAGTTTTTCCTCGGCGCGCCCCGCCACAAGGTGCAGATGGATACGCACCTTCCACAGGAAGCCAATCGCCTCGCGGAAGCTGCGCATTTCGCCGGGGCGAAGAAGTCCCTGCAGGGCCGCCTTGCCACGCGCCCCGTCGGGGTCAACCGAAAGCGCGATCCAGAACAGGGTGTTCAGGTCCCGCAAACCGCCCTTGCCATCCTTGACGTTCGGCTCGACGCGGTTGCGGACTCCGCCCGCCTTCTGGATACGCACATCGCGCTCGGCCATCTTGGCGGCGATGAAGGGCTTGGGGTCAGCCTCGCGCACGATACGGCGGAAAATCCGCAACAGGGTCTCGCCCAATGCACGGTCCCCCGCAATGGGGCGCGCTTCCAACAGGGTGGTGCGGACGGTCATGTCCCGCCCTGCGAGGTCGAGGCACTCATGAAGCGAGCGGAAGGATGAGCCGACCTTCAGCCCCAGATCCCACAGCACATAATGGACGAACTCGCTAACCTGTACCGCGCGATCGGACGGCTCGCGCGAGCGGCGCAGGATCAGGAAATCCAGATCGGAATAGGGGGCCAGCACGCCACGCCCATAACCGCCGACGGCGATCAGGCTCAGCCGATCATCCTTGGCCGGATAGAGGACTTCGGTCGCCACGGCCCAGAGGTCGGTCAGCAGCCTGTCTGCCGCCTCGGCATAGAGACGCGCCACCTCGGCCCCATCGCCCCCGCCTTCCAGACGGCGCCGTGCCCTGTCACGTCCGGCGTCGAACCCCTCTCGCAGAACGGCCGTCACGCCTGCGCGGACGTCCGCGCCGGATGCCGCCTCCAGCAAGCGGGGATCAAGCGTCATCAGCCGCCGGAGCTCTTGCTCAGACCCTTCAGGCGATAGAGGGCCTCCAGCGCCTCGCGCGGGCTGAGGTTGTCGGGATCGATGTCCTGAAGCGCCAGATCGACCGGCGACGGCCCCGCCGGTTCCGGCTCGGGCTGGACGGCGGCGAACAGCGGCAATTCCTCAAGCCCCGCGCCCGACGACTTGTCCTTTTCCAGCTTCTCCAGAACAGACTTGGCGCGGGCGACCACCTTGGCCGGAACACCGGCCAGACGGGCGACCTGAACACCATAGGAGCGGTCAGCCGCACCGACCACCGCCTCGTGCAGGAAGACCAGATCGCCATTCCATTCCTTGGCCGCCATCGACAGGTTGGACACATGGTCCAGCCTGTCCTCCAGACGGGCCAGCTCGTGATAGTGGGTGGCGAACAGGGTCCGCGTGCGGTTGGTCTCGTGCAGAGCTTCGGCGGTCGCCCATGCAATGGCCAGACCGTCATAGGTCGCGGTCCCGCGACCGATCTCGTCCAGCACCACGAAGCTGCGCGGCGTAGCCTGTGTCAGGATGGCGGCAGTCTCGACCATTTCCATCATGAAGGTCGAACGCCCGCGTGCCAGATCATCGCCCGCGCCCACACGGCTGAAGAGACGATCCACCACGCCCAGATGCATGGCCTGCGCCGGAACAAAGGCACCGGCCTGAGCCAGGATAACCAGCAAGGCGTTCTGGCGCAGGAAGGTCGACTTACCGGCCATGTTGGGACCGGTGACAATCGACAGACGCGCACCGACACCGCCGTCGCCCGACAGCGTGCAGTCATTGGGCGTATAGGGCAGGCCCTGCGCCTTGACCGCAGCCTCTACGACAGGGTGGCGACCGCTCTTCACCACATAGGTCAGGCTGTCATCGACCGTGGGGCGAACGGCACCGACCTCCTCGGCCCATTCGGCCAGACCCGCATGGGCATCCAGTTCCGCCAGCGCCGCCGCCAGTTGCTGAAGGCGCGGGGCCAGCCGGGCAACTTCACGACGCCATGCCTCGAAGGTTTCGGTCTCGATGGCCAGTGCGCGGTGTCCGGCCTGACTGATCTTGGCATCCAGTTCGGACAGCTCGACCGTGGTGAAACGCACCTGATTGGCGAGGGTCTGGCGGTGGATGAAGGGGCTGTCCGGCCCTGCACGCATCAGAGGTTCGGCGGCCTTGGCCGTCGCCTCTAGGAAATAGCCCAGCACGGCATTGTGGCGGACCTTGAAGGCCACGCCGCTTTCCTCGATAGCGCGGGCTTCCAGTTCGGCAATGACGCGGCGGCTGTCGTCGCGCAGGGCGCGGGCCGCATCCAGTTCGGCGCGGTATCCGGGCGAGACAAAACCGCCATCGCGCGCCAGATGCCCCGGCTCGTCCACCAGCCCGTCCTGAAGTTCGGCCAGAAGTTGGGACAGGTCCGTATCCGGTGTCAGATCATCCAGCGCCGACAGAATCTTGTCCGCCGGACGGGCGATAGGGTCCGCACAGATGGCGGCAAACAGCCCGCCCACGGTCTGGGCCGACATCACACCCGAACGGATGGCCGCAAGGTCGCGCGGGCCGCCGCGGCCCAGCGCCAGACGCGAGGTGGCACGGGCTACATCCGCCGAGGCTCGCAGGACATCGCGCAGGTCACGGCGCAGCGGGCGCTGTTCGACCATCCACGCCACGGCATCCAGATTGGCATTGATGATAGCGGGGTCGCACAGCGGGCGGGCGATACGTTCGGCCAAGGCCCGTGCACCGCCTGCAGTGACAGTGCGGTCGATGGCGTGCAGCAGCGAGCCTTCGCGCTCGCCGCGCTGGGTACGGTCGATCTCGAGACTGTGGCGGGTGGATGGATCGATGGCCAGATGGCCCACATCGCCGCTGCGCTTGGGCGGGGCCAGCGCCGGAATACGGCCCGCCTGTGTGGTTTCCAGATAGGCCGCGATCAGGCCCAGAGCCGAAATCTCGGCATCCTCGAAACTGCCAAAACCGTCCAGCGCCGCGACGCCATAAAGCCGCTGCACGCGATCACGCGCGCCCGCCACTTCCCCCAGCGCGGACGGGATAGCCTGAACCACGCCGCCCGAGCCGTCGAGCGCGGGTTTCAGATCCTCATCGCCGAACAAACGGTCCGGCACCAGAACTTCCGAAGGGCGGAAGGCCGCCAGCACCGCGCCAAGATCGTGGGTGTCGCACGCCACCGAATCCACAGCCCCCGCCGACAGTTCAACCACGGCCACCGCCGCGCGCCCCTTGCGCACAGCCACCGCCGCCAGACGGTTGGCGCCGCGTGCGTCCAGCAGATTGTCCTCAGTCAGGGTGCCGGGCGTCACAACGCGCACCACATCGCGGTGAACCACGGCCTTGGAGCCGCGCTTCTTGGCTTCCGAAGGGTCTTCCAGCTGTTCGCAGACCGCGACCTTGAACCCCTGACGGATCAGACGGGCCAGATAGCCGTCCATGGCGTGGACCGGCACGCCCGCCATGGGAATGTCCTCGCCCTTGTGCTTGCCGCGCTTGGTCAGAGTGATGCCCAGCGCCGCCGCCGCCTGTTCTGCATCACTGAAGAACAGTTCGTAGAAATCGCCCATTCGGAAGAACAGGAGAGAATCCGGATGGTTGGCCTTGGCCGCGAGAAATTGCGCCATGACCGGGGTGGTACCGGCATCTGGCGTCAGGTCGACCTTGGGCGGGTGGGAAATCGGCGCGTTCATATGGGGCACAAGGTGGCGGATCACGCCCTCCGCCTCAAGGGCAGGCGTGAACTTGATCCCCAAAACGATGGGCTAATGCCGACTTATGCGGCGCGGCCCACGCCCAGACGGGTGGTCATGGCTGCCGAACTGTCTTCCAGAGCCATGCTGGACCAGTCCATATCGCCGCAGGGCGCATAGGTCGCCGCCAGAATGGCACGCAGCTGGGCCGGTGAGTTCACCGTCACAATCGCACGGCTGACGCCCTGAAGATTGACCGCGAAATTCAAGGCCGCCTGCATCGGATCGACGCGGGCCTCGGCCATGCGGCGGCGCACCCGCGACAGGGCAGGACCAAAGGCCCCATAGCTTTCCGGAAGGCGGTCCGAGGTGGTGAACAGAAGGCCCTTGGCGAACACCGACGACAGGTGAACCTCGGTGCCCATTTCGGCGAGGGATTCAATCGTGCCGTTGCGCACCGCGCGCTGGTCCAAAAGATTGCAGGGCAGTTGAACGATGTCGGGCTGGAAGCGGCGCGCCAGTGCGGCGGGGCTATCCTCGATACCGGCAATAAAGCCGATCTTACGGAACAGGCCGCGATCCTTCAGCCCCTGAAGGCGGGCCCACAGCATCCGGCCCTCTGCACCCGCGAGGTCGGCGGCGCTTTGCACCATCACGGCCTCGCCGCGTGGCAGCCCCATGTGTTCGAGCGAACGGCGGGCGCGGGCCTCGGCACGGTCCAGACCTTCCGACAGGGCGACCGTGCGCACCGACACACCAAAGGGCGACGGGAAGGGCCACGACTGTCCCAGCAGACGCTCGCCATCACCATCCGGCTTTGTCACCACCATGCCCACACCGGCGTCCGCCGCCGTTTGCAGGATCAGTCGGGTCGCCTCTTCGCGTTGGCGCAGAGACAGCGAGCGATGTCGATCCGCCTCTGTAGACAGAGCCAGCGCGAGGCGTTCGACCGGATTATGTGGGTCAGCGAATTTCACAACGCCGGTTTACGGCATGAAGGTTTACGCGAGATTGACCGCCGGTCGACAAAGAGGGTGAACCGCCGTTCACCACATCTTTTCAGTGGCTTCAGTCCGCGTCCGGCTGATTGTCAGGGTGGGCCGCCACAAAGGCGGGATGGGTTTGCGCCCGCTCGCCAATCGCCGCCAGCCTCGGGTGGGCCGACATGTCGTAGTTAAACCGCACGGCCGAATAGATTTGCGGGATCAGATAGCAGTCGACCAATCCCGGCGTGTCGCCATAGCTCCAGTCGCCGCCCCACTGCGCGACCATGGCCTCCAGCGCGGCAAAGCCCTGTGCGATCCATTGAGCGGCCCATTCATTCGTCACCGCCCCGTCCGCGCCCAGACCCTTGATGGCCTTGAGGACGCGGAGATTGTTCAGCGGGTGGATGTCACAGCCGATCACCGCCGCCATGGCCCGCACCCGCGCACGACCAAGGGCATCGGAAGGCAGAAGAAACGGCTCAGGATACGTTTCTTCTAGCCACTCAATAATGGCCGGCGATTGCGTCAGCACATCGCCGTCATCGGTCACCAGCGCCGGAACCAGCCCTTGCGGGTTCAGCGCCAGATAGTCCGCCCCCTTCTGCTGGCCTGTACGCAGGTCCAATGTGTCCTGCTCATAGGTCAGCCCCTTGAGATTCAAGGCAATACGGGTGCGATAGCTGGTGCCAGAGCGCCAGTAACCGATCAGTTTCATGCCGCAACCATGGTGAAGCTGAGCGGCGGCAGACCCTCGATCGCGGCCTCGACCTTGTCGCCAACCTTGAGCGGGCCGACGCCTTCGGGGGTGCCGGTAAAGATCATGTCGCCCGGTTGCAGCGACCACAGCTCTGAAGCCTTGCCGATGATGCCGTCCACATCCCACAGCATGTCGGCCAAGGTGCCGTTCTGGCGGACCTCGCCGTTCACCTTCAGGGTAATGGCGGCGTCGGGCTTGGGCGCGGTGAGGCTGAGTGCGCCGCACGGGGCCGATTGGTCAAAACCCTTGGCCGCATCCCACGGACGGCCCGCGGCCTTGGCGGCGGCCTGAATGTCGCGGCGGGTCAGGTCGACGCCCACCGCATAGCCGACCGGCTTGGCCCCTTCGCCCAGCGCGACGACCAGCTCGACCTCATAGATCAGGTTCTCGGTCTTGTACGGATAGGCCGGATCGGCACCATCGACCACCACCGCATCGGCAGGCTTGGAGAAGAAGAAGGGATCGGGCTTGTCCGACTTGGCCCCCATTTCGCGCGCATGGGCCGCGTAATTCTGGCCAACGCAGAGAATGCGGCGCACCGCAAAGCGGCGCTCATCGCCCTGAACGGGCAGGGACGGGGTCGAAGCGGGTGGGATCAGCCAATCAGTCATGCGCCTGACAATATGTGAGGCCGCAAGCCCGCGCCAGCCGGATACCTGCATGATCCCGAATGGCGAGTTTTCTTTCTGCTCTGTCGGTTAAAGCCAGGTGGCGGAACTGCGGCCTTGCCAATGGCGTTCCCTTCACAGCACCTTAAATGTATAGCTAAGCTATTGCGGAGACGATGTACTATGGCGACATCCAAGGCTCGTGAGACCATCAAAGACGACCTTAAAACGCTGAAGGAAGATGCAGTGACCCTCAAGGACGACGTGAAATCGGGTGCGCGCGAGGAAGCCGCCAAGCTGAAAGCCAAGGCCGAGGAAGCCAAGGCCTATGCCAGCGCCAAGGCTGAAGAGCTGGGTGCCAAGGCCCGCGAATATTACGGCACCGCCCGCGAGCGCGGCCGCGAGTATTATGGTGAAGCGCAAGACCGCATCGACGATGCCCAGCGCTATGTCTCCGAACGTGTTCAAGAGCGTCCGCTTCAATCCACCGCCATTGCTCTGGGCGTCGGTGTCGTGATCGGCCTTCTTCTGGCAGGTCGCCGCAACTGATGATTAAAAAGCTCGTCAATCGCCTCGTTGCAGGATCGGTAGCCGCTGGCGCAGCCCTCGTGGCGGTGGTGGCTCTGGGTGCGACCCTCTTCTATGCGCTGTGTCTGGTCGTCACGCCCTTGGGCGCATCGGCCATTACCGCAGGCGTGTTCGCCCTCATCGCGGTCGTCGCCTACCTCGTCTTTGCCAATAAGGCGGCGGGCGAGCGCGAGGACGATCACGATGACGACGAAGAGCCCGAAGGCATTCCGGGGCGCCTCCTGCACATGGTGCAGCAGCGTCCGGTTGTCGGCGTAGTGGCCGCACTTGCTGCCGGCGCTATCCTGTTCAAGAAGCCCGGTCTGGCCGCACTGGCCCTGTCGGCCTTCAACGACCACGACAGCAAGAGCTCCCGCAGCCGCGGACGCAGCCACAAGAGCCGCCGTCGCCGCTAAGGCTTATTCGCCAAAGTCTTTGCCGATAGTCTTTATGAAACAGCACAGTCGCCCGGCGGCTGTGCTGTTTTGCTATTTAAGGTGCAAAAATCGACAAAGCGCCCACCCAATGGAACGGACATGCTTAGCAGAACGTTGATTTGCCGATCATCTTTAACGGCAGATGTCACGTCTGCCATTCCCCCACCTCAGGAGGCGCATAATGCTACGTTGGGCCATTATCTTCTTCGTCATCGCCCTGATTGCCGGTTTCCTCGGCTTTGGCGGTGTTGCTGGCACGTCGATGGAAATCGCCAAATTTATCGCCATCATCGCCATCATCCTGTTTGTCGTGTCGCTGATCTTCGGCGGACTGCGTGGGCGCGGTCCTCGGGTCTGACCGAGCTTAATCGGATGAAAGTCGACAGGTCGCCCCTTCGGGCGGCCTGTTTTCTTTTGTAGGGCATTGAGCGAGGGCCTTTGGGCTGGCAGGGTCCGCGCCATGTCCGATCCCGTGCTTTTCCCCCCGACCGCTCCGCCATCCCGCCCCGTCTCCGGCGGGCTCTATCTGGTGGCGACGCCGATCGGGAACCTGCGCGACATCACCCTGCGGGCGCTCGATGTGCTGGCGGCGGCCGATCTGGTGCTGGCCGAGGATACACGGGTTACGGCCAAGCTGATGACCGCCTATGGGCTGAAGGCCAAGCTGGAACGCTGCGACGATCACGCCTCGGCCCGCGCCGCACAGGTGGCTATCGAACATCTGAAAGACGGTGCCGTCGTCGCCCTCGTGTCCGATGCGGGCAGCCCCATGGTGTCGGACCCCGGCTTTGTCGTCGCGCGCGCGGCCATTGCCGAGGGCCTTCCGGTCCACCCCGTCCCCGGTGCCTCGAGCGCGCTAGCGGCCCTTTGCATTGCAGGGCTGCCGTCGGACCGGTTCACCTTTGCAGGCTTCCTGCCGCCCAAGTCGGCGGCGCGCAAAACCGCGCTGGAAGGGCTGCGCACCGAGAACCAGACCCTGATCTTCTTCGAGAGCGGTCCGCGTCTGAAGGACTGCCTGACCGACATGGCCGAGGTTCTGGGCCAACGCGACGCTGCCGTCGCCCGCGAGCTGACCAAGCTCTATGAGGAATGTGTGCGCGGCACACTGGCCGAACTGGCCGTTGATCCACGCTGCGATGCGCCCAAGGGCGAAATCGTCATCGTGGTTGGCCCCGGAAAGGCCGAAGCCTCCAGTCAGGACGATATCGACGCGGCCCTGCGCGAGGCGATGCAGCGCCTGCCACTGGGCGAAGCGGCGTCCGAAGTGTCACATTCTCTAAACCTGCCTCGCAAACCGCTGTATAAGAGAGCTCTGGAACTCAAGGGCCAATAGAGCAAAGGCAAGCTGTACGGGCATTATGGACAGCTTTCCCACCATCGACCGACGTCGGCGCGGTCAGCGTTCGTGGCAGCGTGGCCACCGCAATGAGTGGTGGGCAGCGCTGTATCTGATGGCCAAGGGCTATCAGATCTTGGGCTTTCGCTTGAAAACGCCACGTGCGGAGATCGATATCCTCGCCCGACAGGGAAAACATCTGGTGGCTGTCGAGGTGAAGTCGCGGCAATCGACTGAAATCGCGGACTATTCCCTCTTGCCGGACCAACAGATCCGACTGTCCGATGCCGTCACCCGACTGTGTCGCACCCGCCCATCTTTCCGAAAGCTGGAGCCTCGGCTCGACCTTCTGACCCTTTCGCCGGGACGCTTGCCGAAGCATATTAAGGGCCTTGTCATTTATGGACGCGACCACTCGTGACCCGGGAAGAAGCCTTAGCCACACTTGAAGAAGCCGGACTGGCTGATGACAGTGCCTTCCCGACGCTGGAGGCGACCATCGCCTGCGCCCTGCACGACATCCCGTTCCGCGATGCCTCGAATGTGCGCCGTCTGGCGGACGATGCCGCGCGCCGTCTGCGCGAGCGTGTCGAGAAGGAGTCGCCCGATGATGCACTGGCCGAAACCCTTGCGGGCGATTTCCGCCTGAACGGCGACCTGCTCGATCCCGATGCCACAAACGGGGCCGATATCATCGAGGTGACCCGCACCCGTCGCGGAAACTCGGCCCTGTTGGTGATCTTCTATATCGAGGCAGCCCGCCGTGCGGGACTGGAAGCCGCTGCCGTCGACTTCCCCGGCCACGTCCTTTTGCGCGTAGAGACGCCGGACGGTCCTGTGGCGCTTGATCCCTTTAGTCAGGGGCGCCTGATCCTGCCGAGCGAGCTGACGCGCCGTGCGCTCCACGCCGGTCTGACCCTGCACGTCGCCGACCGTCTGGATCTGCTGATGGCCCCGATCAGCGACCGTCAGGCCGTGCTGCGTCTGCAGAACATCATCTTTGCCGGAGCCATGCAGAACGGCGCCTTTGATCTGGCCGAGCGTTCGGCCCTGCGCCGCGCCATGCTGGACCCCGGCGACCACCGCCCCTGGCTGGATGTCGCCGCCGCCCGCGAGCGTCAAGGCGCGCTTCAAGGGGCCATGGACGCCATCGACCATGCCCGCGCCCTTGGGGACGCGGTCGCCGCTTCATCAGAGTACAGCCTGCAGAAACTGCGGCTTCAACTGAACTAAAACGCCCGCCGGTCCTTGCGAACGCCCCTGTGCGTCGCCAAACAAGAACCGCACGCGTCAGCTTAAAGGAAATGCCATGCTCAAGGTCGCCATCCAGATGGACCCGATCGAGAACGTCAACGTCGAGTCCGACACGACCTTCCTGATGGCTCTTTCCGCACAGGCGCGCGGGCACAAGCTGTGGGTCTATGACTTCCGCACCCTCGCCCTGGACGAAGGCCGCCTCTACTGCCGCGCCCGTCCGGTCAGCGTGAAAAAGGTTCAGGGCCAGCACGTCGAGTTCGGCCCCGAGGTGAAGCTGGACATGGAAAACGACATCGACGTCGTCCTGATGCGTCAGGACCCGCCGTTCGACATGGCCTATGTCACCGCCACCTATCTGCTGGAGCGCATCCATCCCAAGACGCTGGTGGTCAATGATCCGGCAGAGGTCCGCTCGGCCCCCGAAAAGCTGATCGCCACCCTGTTCCCGCAGCTTCAGCCGCCGACGCTGGTGACCTCCGATCCGGTCGCCCTGATCGACTTCCACAAGCGCCACGGCGATGTGGTGCTCAAGCCCCTGCATGGTGCCGCCGGTTCGGGCGTGGTGCGCCTGAAGGCCGACGATCCCAATCTGGAAGCCCTGATCGAGATCCATGCCGCCGCCTCGCGCGATCCGCTGGTGATCCAGAAATTCATTCCGGCCGTGTCGGCGGGCGACAAGCGCATCATCCTTGTGGACGGCGAGCCTGTCGGCGCCATCAACCGCATCCCCGCCAAGGATCAAGTCCGCTCCAACCTGCGCGTCGGCGGCACCGCCGCTCCGGTCGAACTGACCGAGCGCGACAAGGAAATCTGCGCCACCATCGGCGGCTTCCTGAAAGAGCGCGGCCTCATCTTCGTCGGCATCGACGTGATCGGCGACTATCTCACCGAAATCAACGTCACCTCGCCGACCGGTGCCCAGCAACTGCTCAACTTCTCCGGTATCGACGCTACGGCAAAGATGTGGGAAGTCATCGAACAGAAGCGGCAAGCGCAACAGTAATCCTGCCGCGGTCTTCAAGGGGGGACCAATCCATGATGACGACCTTTAGAATGGCGGCGCTTTCGGCGCTCGCTACAATCTTGACTGCGCCTGCATTTGCGCAGGATGCCGAACCCAAGCGCCCGTCTCTGGAAGTTCTGAACCGCATCATTCAGGACCGCGCCCCCCAAACCCGCATCGAAGACCCTGACCATGAGCGGATCAGCGCCCGCCGCATCGACATTGTCGATGCCGACGGCACCATCCGTATGACGCTTTCAGGGGAAACGCCGGCTCCGATCATTGATGGCATTCAATACAAGCGCGCCTTCAACGTGGCGGGCCTTATCCTCTATGATGACAAAGGCAGCGAACGCGGCGGATTTGGCACCGCCGACGTTGAAGGCGGCATGGCCGTCCTCGCCCTTGATCACCCCGCAATGGATGCCATTGGCTGGCGCGTGTCTCCGGACGGCTCGGTCGCCTTTTCCATTAATCAGGCTCCACCCCTGCTGCGTGAACCCGCCCTCGACAATGCACTGGTACCGGGCGTCTCTACCGCAACGCGGTTGCAGCTTACGGTCGCTGCTGACGGCACCCCTGCCGTCTCTTTGTCCGACAAGAATGACAAGCCACGCATTCGTATGACGGTGACCGAAGAGGGCTTTGGCTCGATCCAGTTCCTCAATGCGGAAGGCGAAGTCATTCACAGCATCACGCCTGAAGCTGACTAACACCTCACAAGTACCAACGTTATTGCGAAGTTGGTTGGTTCGTGATTTGTTCCTTATTCTACGGGGTGGGGAACGGTCATGGTCGCGCGTGTAGTCACACTGGCTTTTGATGGCGTCGATGCACGCCGTGTCGATGTCGAGGTCCAGCTGGTCGCCACACCGCAAGGGGCGTTTTCCATTGTCGGCCTACCAGACAAGGCTGTCGCAGAGAGCCGCGAACGTGTGCGCGGTGCCTTTGCCGGTATCGGCCTGTCTCTGCCTCCTAAAAAGATCATCGCCAATCTGGCACCTGCGGATCTTCCCAAGGAAGGCAGCCATTTTGATCTACCCATTGCGCTGGCGCTTTTAGCGTCGATGGGCGTGATCGGGCCCGATGCCCTGGATGGCTGGGCCGCCATTGGAGAACTGGGACTGGATGGACAGATTGCCGGTGTCGGCGGAGCTCTTCCGGCGGCGGTCTCGGCCGCGTCGATGGGACTGGGCTTGATCTGTCCCGAAACCAATGGACCCGAAGCAGCATGGGCGGGAGATGTCCGCCTTCTGGCCCCGCGCTCACTGATCTCGCTGATCAACCACTTCAAGGGTCAGCAAATCCTGACCGCCCCCAAGCCCGGCGACATGAGCGAGGGTAAGGGATCACCTGACCTTCGCGATGTCAAAGGGCAGGAAGGCGCCAAGCGGGCGCTGGAGATCGCCGCGGCTGGCGGGCACAACCTCTTGTTCATCGGCCAGCCCGGATCAGGCAAGTCCATGCTGGCCCAGCGGTTGCCGGGCCTTTTGCCACCACTGACCCCGCAGGAACTGCTGGAGACCTCCATGGTCTGGTCCGTCGCGGGCCTGATCGAGCGCGGGGCATTGACGCGCGAGCGGCCCTTCCGCGCCCCACACCATTCTGCCTCCATGGCGGCTCTCACGGGCGGCGGGCACCGCGCCAAGCCGGGCGAGGCCTCGCTAGCCCACAATGGCGTGCTGTTCCTTGACGAACTGCCCGAATATTCGCCGCAGGCTTTGGACTCCCTGCGCCAACCGCTGGAGACGGGCGAGATCATGGTGGCCCGCGCCAATGCCCACATCCGCTATCCGGCGCGTTTCCAGCTGGTCGCGGCCATGAACCCGTGCCGCTGCGGTATGGGCGGTGCGGGCAAGGGGGCGTGCGGAAAGGCTCCGCGTTGCCAGCGCGATTACCAGAACCGCGTGTCCGGCCCCCTGTTTGACCGGATCGACCTGACCATCGACACCCCGCCCGTCACGGCAGCCGACATGGCCCTGCCTCCGCCCGCCGAAGGCACTGCCGAGGTCGCGGCCCGCGTCCACCGCGCCCGTGCCCTACAGACCGAGCGTGGTGCGGCCTTGGGGCTTGCCGCGCAGGACGCGCTGAACGCCCGCTTGTCCGGTGAGGCGCTCGAAAGCTTTGCGGCCCCCGATGCGGACGGCAAGGCCCTTTTGACCAAGGCCGCCGAGGCCACAGCCATGAGCGCGCGCGGTTGGACCCGCACCCTCCGGTTGGCCCGCACCATCGCCGATCTGGAACACAGTCCGAAAATCCTGCGACGCCATATCGCCGAGGCGCTGATGTACCGGCGCACGACCCATCGGGCCGAACAGACCTTTTCCGCGATGACGGCGTGACCGAGGGCACAGGAATTCAGATATCGCCATTCGCCAGATTTTTACATTCAGCGGCCAAGCTCGCTTCATGACCAGCAAAGACCCGTCGAAAGCGACCCGTTCCAAACGCCAGAAAGGCGCTCTGGCGGACCTGTCTCAGTCGGCACCGGAACAACAGTTCCTGCGCCTGATGAGCCATGAAATGCGCACCCCGCTAAACGGCGTGATCGGCATGCTCAGCCTACTGTCGCGCACCCGTCTGGACGGGGCGCAGCGTGCCTATGCCGAGGCCGCACAGAAGTCGGCCGAGCATCTGCTGGGTTTGGTCAACGATCTACTGGACTACGCCCGCCTCGAAGCCGGTGCGCTGGAGTTCGATGAAGCCCCTGTCGATCTGGAGGGGTTGACCCGCAGTGTCGCCGAGCTCCTGAGCCCCCGCGCCCATGAGCGGGGTCTGGAGATCATGTGGTCGGTCACAGAAGATGCTCCCGACATCATCGCCGACGAAGGGCGGCTGCGTCAGATCCTGTTCAATCTGGCGGGCAATGCCGTGAAATTCACCGACCACGGCGGCGTCCACATCATGGTCGAGCGCTGTGGTGGCAGTGACAAGGCCTCCTGCATCGCCTTCATCATCGACGATACCGGCCCCGGCGTTCCTGCCGATGCCCGCACCCGTATTTTCGAGGAATTCGGCCACGTCGACCAATCCGACGCCGCCCGTCACGACGGGGCAGGCCTTGGACTGGCCGTCGTGCGCAAACTGGCCCAGGCCATGAACGGCACCATCACGGTCGAGGATCGCCCCGCTGGCCAAGGCGCGCGCTTCCGTTTCGAAGCCACCTTCAAACGCGCCGAAACAGCCCCTCGCCTGCGCACGCTGGACGGCTGTTCGGTAGAGGTCGCCACGCCCGACCCTATGCTGCTGGAATCCATCACCCGCCAGATCGTGGCCAGCGGCGGCAAGGTCGCCAATGGCGGGGAAGTCGCCCTGATCGATCACGCCTTGGCCGAGGCAGGCGAACGGGTACCGTCTCCAGAGGGCCGCCGTGCCATCATCCTGCTCAAGCCGTCAGAGCGCGAACTGATCAATGACTATAAGCGGGCGGGCTATCACGGCTACCTGATCAAGCCCTTGCGCCGAGAATCCCTGGCCGAGCGAATCCGCATGGCCAGCCACCTCGCCGATGCCACCCCGATCAGCATCCGCCATCTGGAAGATGACCGCCTCGCCGTCGGTAATTTCAAGGGCGTGCGGGTCCTGCTGGTGGAAGACAACCCTGTCGGGCAACTGCTGGCCAAGACCCTGTTGCGTCGCGAAGGCTGTCTTGTGCAGACCGCATCGGATGGCCACGAGGCCCTCGAAGCGGCCCGCCGGAACCTGTTTGACATCATCTTCATGGACATGCGCATGCCCCGTCTGGACGGGGTCAGCGCGGTGCGCGAGCTGCGGGCGCGCGGCGACACCACGCCCGTCGTCGCCCTGACGGCCAATGCCTATGCCGAGGACCGCGCCGCCTGTCTTGAGGCCGGTATGGACGACCATCTGACCAAGCCATTGGAAAATGATGCTCTGCGGATGGCGCTCGCCCGCTGGACGAACGGGACCAACCGCGCCAAGTTGGCGGCAACAAACTGAGGTCGGTCCTGTCCGGCCCATCGCCGGAGTAGAGCATGGCCCAGACCGATCAGACGCCCGCCGCAAGCGAAGCCGCGCCCCAGAAGGCAAAGCGTTTCGCGGGCTTGGCCGTCTATCTGGAGCGTCGCCCCTTTGCGATGCTGTTGCTGGGCTTTTCGGCGGGCCTGCCGTTCCTGCTGATCTACGACACCCTTTCGGCGTGGCTTCGCCATTCGGGTGTCTCGCTGGAAATGATCGGCTTCTTTGCGCTGGCCACCCTGACCTATGCGCTGAAATTCGTCTGGGCCCCGCTTCTGGACCGGACCAATATTCCGTTTTTGTCCAAATGGCTGGGCCACCGCCGCTCGTGGATGCTGGCGACACAGGGCGTCATCATCTTTGGCCTCTGGATGATTTCGGGCCAGAACCCCAATGAGAACCTCGGCCTTGTCGCGGCCTTTGCCGTCATGGTCGGCTTCTTCGGGGCCACCCAGGATATCGCCATCGACGCATGGCGGATCGAGGCCGTCGATGACAGCCGCCAAGGCGCCATGGCCGCCGCCTACCAACTCGGCTACCGCGTAGCCCAGATCGTGGCCGGCTTCGTGCCGCTGGCCCTGGCCGAGTTCTATAACTGGAACCTGTCCTATGCCGTCATGGCCGCCCTGATGGCCATCGGCGTCACGGGTGTCCTGCTGGCCCCGCGCGAAAAGGCTCACGTCATCCGCCCCATTCCGGTGGCCGATATCCCCTCGCATCCGCTGGCCGAAAAGGCCGAGTGGGTGGTGCGGGTCCTGCTGATCTTCCTGTCGGCCATCCTGATCGGCACGGGCCTGACCGACAAACTCTCGGCGTTTGAATGGGCTCTGGGCTGGCTGCTGCCCGAAGGGGGGATGCAGGCCCTTGGCGCAGGCTTGGAAGTCGGTGGCGGCATCGGCGTCCTGATCCAGTTCGTGTGGATCATCGTCGGTTTTGGCCTGTTGTTCGCCTCCTGCTCGCCCATCCCCGGCTACCGCACCCGTCCAGGGGC
>NZ_CAMZFB010000004.1 GCF_947305955.1 uncultured Brevundimonas sp. | reverse complement strand
TCGCGCAGGTTCTAACCTTTTCGGTTGTCTACCTGCTGAGCATGATCCCCGTGATCGCGCGGATAATGGTGCCACAGCGCATCCGCCGCGCCCGCGTCCGGCGGGTCGCCCTGCAACAGTTCATGGCCCACGGCCTGCATGACACCATCGACCGCACCGGCGTGCTGCTCTTTGCCGCCATGGCCGACCATGAGGTCGAGGTTATCGCCGATACCGGCATCTATTCCCGCACCACGCCCGAGTTTTGGGGCGAGACGGTCGCGGCAATGATTTCCGGCATCAAGAAGGGTGACCCGATCAAGGGCATGGAGGACGCCATCGCCCTGTCCGGTCAGGCGCTGGCTGAACACTTCCCGCCCCGCGAGGACGATATCAATGAGGTGGCTGATCGCCTGATCGTGCTGTGATCGTCTGATCCAAATCGACGTCCGGTCGTTTCGTTACATATGCCCAGATTGCTTACCTATAATGTGCATCGCTGCGTTGGCACGGATCGCAAGCTGGATGTGGAACGGATCGCCCGCGTCATTGCTGCCGAACGTCCCGACATCGTGTGCTTGCAGGAAATAGACGTCGGACGCGCCCGCACCGATGGCGTCGATCAGGCCGCGCGGCTGGCCGAGCTGTTGGGCATGTCGTCCCGCTTTCACCCCGCCATGCAGCGCGAGGATGAACAGTATGGCGATGCCATCCTGACCCGATATCCCGACACCCTGCGCCGCACAGGAAGCCTGCCGACCGTGTCGGGCATTCGCGGACTGGAAAGTCGTGGCGCTGTATGGACCGAGATCGATATCGACGGCGTCGGCCTTAATGTCCTGAACACCCATTTCGGCCTCGTTCCTGCCGAGCAACGCCGTCAGGCCGCCGCCCTCGTGGGCAAGGACTGGCTGGGTGCCTGCAAGGGCCCCACCATCCTCGCGGGTGATTTCAACGCCACCTCGATCACCCGCCCCTATGGCAGCCTGACGCGCCATTTGCGCGATGCCCAGCGCGTGCTGGGCCTGAAGCCCAGCGTAAAGACCTTCCCGTCCGCCTATCCGGCCATCCGCATCGACCACCTGTTTGTCAGCAGCCACATCGCCGTCGAACGGGTCTTTACCGGCAACAGCCCCGAGGTGCGGACAGCGTCCGACCATGTACCCCTGGTAATGGACTTCGCCATCCGGCCCTAGCCTGCGGATTGGCCGCCTTCGGAACGTGGGCGCGTCATGCGGGTCAGATAGCGGCGCCGCCACGGCTTCCACGCGTCTTTGGCCGACAGCGGATCACCGAACTGCCACTCCGCGAACATCCGCTCCAGCCGCGTCGGCTGGCGTAGGCCCATGATGTTCATCCGCCCCTGCCCGAAGGTTTCAATGGCGCGGCCCACCGAACCCATAATGCTCTCGGCCTGATCAAACTCTGCGGAAGAGACGCCGATGAAGTGGCCCAGCGTATGCTGGCGGTATTCGCGCACCGCCTCTCGTTCGGCCTCGCTGCGGGCCTCGAAACACAGGTCCACCTCAGTATCCAGACCCATGGACCGGTTGTTGATATTGGTGGACCCGATCCGCATCAGCTTGTCGTCGATGATGCACATCTTGGCATGAACGATGATCCGGTCACCGCGCGAGGTCAGCGGATAGAAGGCAAAGAACCGGTCGTGCTTGTCTGCCTTCTCCAATCGCCACAGCACCTCGGCGCGGGCGGTATCCATCGTGAGCCCGTCGAACCAAGACGGACTGCGCCCCGTAGACACCAGCACCACCTCAGGCCCGTCCTCCTCTTCAAGACGAGCGGCAATGGCCGAGGCGATGAAGGGCGATGTGAAATACTGATTCTCAATATAAATCAGATGCTTTGCGCGTTTTATTGATTCAATGAATAAGGTTTCATTCTCGCGCACCTCGGGCTGTCCACGCGCTTCCAGCTCGGTACGGGAAAGCCCCACGGGGATATCATAGAACCGCGCCCGCACCGTATCGGGCCACGGATCACCTTCGGTCTCGACCTCGGGCAAGTCCTCACCGCAGGCCAGTTTCCAGCGCCTTCTCGCCAGATCGCCCAAGGCCTTTGCAGCCTCGCCGTCCACCACACACATCCATTCGTGTCGCGGCGACGGGATCAAGCCCGACGGCATGCAGCGGCGGGGATCACCGCTATAATGCCCCTCGCTGTCCCAGCGATCGACAGAGATATCGCCGCCCCCGACAAAGGCGACCTTGTCGTCGATCACCACAACCTTCTGGTGATGGCAGGCCCCCAGAATACCCACGCTGTCCAGCTCCAGATCAACGACCGGCTGGTTGAACCATTTGAGCGCCTTATGAGGGTAGAAGTCCTGCGACGCGGCAATGACGAGGGGCGAGCGCCAGATCAGCAACCGGACCTTCAGGTCGGGCCTGGCACGCACCATGGACTTCAGCCGCTCGCCGATCTCGAACTTTCGTGCATCGGTTGGAGACTGGGGATCGAGCCGCGTGCGCGGATCGAACTGCCACCCCAGCACGACAACCGATTTCTCTGCCTTGGCAAGAGACGCGTCCAAGGCGCGGAAATATTGATCATTTTCCATAATCGGGGCCAGACGCGACGCGATGGCGCGCCGCCAGATGGCGGGCCCCTCTTCAATGAGGGTGTCCTCGTATGCGACGCGCGTCTGCATGCCCCTCGTCCATCAGCCCATGTGCCAGCGTGAGTGTTGACGAGCGGGCTAGCGATGACAAGGTTCCATCACGACGGGATTCATCAATAAATTCCGATGGCCCTCAGTTGTCATGACGCCTCAGTTCGGGCATTTTGTCGCCATGAAGACCCTGATCGATTTCATTGCGGCGCTCGTTGCCGCTCTGGCTGCTCTGGCGATATCCCAGATCGGCATCGATCTGACGCGCAATGCGAAGCCCGTTGAAATCACCCGCGTCCCGCTGTGTGACGTGGTCAGCGACGACAGTTCGGGCAAGGCTCCATCGCCTGAATGCTGAAAGCGAGGGTCACCAACGGTGGCCCTTTTTGATGTCCGGCGCCAACAAGTTGATGTTTCCGGTGAATATCTTGGCCGGATTGGCCCTTCGGCACCTTTGCGTCGACAGCTATAGCGTTTAGGGTCCGAGCTTCGTCCCTGCCGTCAGGCGCTGATACGACCGAGATGACCGCCCATGACCCATAACCATCGGCCTGAAACCTCGACCGAAAATCCCGCCACCGAGAATGACGGTACCCAGCACAATGCATTCTGGGGTGACGAGGGCCTGACCATCGTTCCAAAGCCTTCGGAAACGACCGAACCGGCCGCCGCCGAAGACCCCTACGCACGCCCCATGTCCGAGCGTCAGCGCCGCCGTCTGGCCGAGCAGCAACGCCAGGCCGAGCTGCGCGTGCTGGAGGCCGAACGTCAGAGCCAACAGCTTTCCCCGCTCGATGAAGCCGCCAACGGTGAACTGACAACGGCGAATGAAACCAGCCCGACCGTGGCCGCCACCAAGGTAAAGGGCAGCAAGAAGTCCAAGGCCAAGTCGCCGGGCGGTTCGATCTATATCCTCGCCATTATCGCGTCCGCCCTTTGGATCGGCGGCATTGCGTCATGGTTTGCCTATGAGTTCGGCGCGGGCCTGGTTGACCTGGAGCCGATCCGTATTGCCGTCTATGCGCTGATCGCCATCGCGCCCGCGGGTCTGTTCTTCATGCTCGCCCATTCGCTGCGTCTGGGCGGAATGCTGGCACAGGAAAACCGCCGCGCCCGCGAACTTGCCGACGCCATGGTTGCGCCCACCGTCTATGGTGCAGAACAAACCTCCAGCATCGTTCAAAGCCTGCGCGGCGATATCGACGAAGCCGCCAACATGGCCGAGCGCGCACGTCAGGAACTGACCGCCCTGCGCGAAAGCCTGTTGAACGAGGCGACACGCCTGACCGAGGCCGCCCGCACCGCGCAGACCGCGACCCAGAACATCACCCGCACCATTGGCGATGAACGCCAGTTGCTGGCCACGCTGGGCGAGTCCCTCGACACCAAGGCCCTATCGGTCGCCGACGCTGTCCAGCGTCAGGCCCAGATGGTGGCCGATGCCTCTGATCTGGCACAGGCCCAGCTGCGTGAGGCCGAAGCCGCCCTCGCCGCCCGCGCCGCCGATCTGGCCGCCGCCGCGACCGAGGCACAGGACGCCGCACGCGTCGCGGCTGAGGACCTGTCGCGCCAGACCCTGCGTCTGGAAACGGCGGGCACGGGTGTGTCGGAACAGATCAAGGCCGTCGAGGATGGTCTGAGCCAGCAGCGTGCCGCGCTGGTCAACGCCGCCTATTCACTGCGGACCGATCAGGAAGACTTCGCCGCCCAGATCGAAAGCCAGCGCGCCCAGTTCGTCGAGCATCTGGTGCAGACCCGCACGGCGGCTGCCGACCTGAACAACACCGGCGACCAGATCGCGGAGTCGATCAAGAAACAGGTCGAAGCCGTTATCGAACAGTTCCGCTCGCTGGTGGGTCTGTCGCAGCGTGAAGCCGAGGGCTTTGACTCCGCGACCAAGCTGTCGCTGGACACCTTCGAAGCTCTGGCCACCGAAAGCCGCAACCGCCTGCTGCAGGAAACGCAGCAAGCTGTCGACGCCCTCAACCGCGCCGCGTCCGAGCAGCGCCTGCTGGCTGAACAAGCCCTGCAACAGGCGCAAATCCGCGCCGATCGTCTGGGCGAAAGCCTGTTCGACGCCGCGCGTCAGGCCGATGATGCCGCCGAAGCACGCATCGCCGGTGCCAAGAAGATCGTCGACGAGACGGTCAAGCTGGTCGATATCACCGGCAACGAGGCGATGATGCGCCTCGAAAACCTGACCCGCCGCGTGACCGACGCCCTGTCGCGCATCGAGGCCTCGGTGAAGGAACTGGACACCCGCGCCGCCAGCCGGCCCGAAGATACCGCCCAGCACATCGCCTCGGTCCGCTATACCGCCGAGCAGAGCCTTGCGACCCTCAACGAAGCCTCGCGCCGCGCCGCCGCCGAGGCCGAGGCGCAGGACCTTGGTTTCCAGGACCGCGTCCGCAAAAACTATGAGATGGTCAATGAGGCCGTCCGCCTGATCGGCCATCCGCAGGATGCCGCGCCCGCGCCGTCGGAAGCCAGCGACGCCATGCGTATCCCGCTGCGCCCCGCCCCGCTGGACGAGGCTCCGGCTCAACCGCTGACGCCGCCGATGGCCACCCAGACGCCGATCAATCAGGGCATGCAGTGGCAGATCAACGCCCCGCACGCGCAGCCCGCCGCGCCGTCAGGCCACGCACCGGAAGCGCAGGCCCCCGCCGCCAATGTGGCCTTCCCCGTACTGGCGGAACAGGCCGTGTCGTCGCTGCGCCGATTGGGTGTTGACCCCAATGCCCTGCTGCCGCGCGCGCGTATCGAGGATGTGGCCGCCGCCCTTGCCCGTCAGGATGCTGTCCGCGCCCGCCAGATCGTGCGACGTGTGGCCCCTGCGGCTGTGCGTAGCATCAACCGCCGCGTGACGGCGGATGCCCAGCTGCACAGCGAGATCAACGCCTTCATCGCCCGTTTCCACGACATCGTGGCCGAATACGGCGATGACAACCACGGCATCAATAACCGTCTGGCCACCGATGAAGGTCGGGCGTTCATGATCTTTGACGCCGCGATGAACGATCTGCGCTAAGCCCGCGTTGTCGGATCGGGACTTGACCGCACGCGCCAAAATCCGCAGCGTGCGCCCCGCGCGAGCAGGAGTGGCATAGGGCTATGGCTTTGACGACGCCTCACCACCAGGAGCTGACGGGCGGTGACGATCGTCGCCCGTGCATTCTGATCTGCAATTGGTCGGCCACCCAGCCCGTCTGGGACCTGGTCGAAGACCTGTCCGGCGTTCCGTGGGAACCGCAAGGCGTGCGGACCGAACTGGTGGACCCCGGACAATCGCCTGCCGAACTGGCCATCAGCCTTGCCGAGCGGCTGGGGCGTCCCGATGTCCGCCGCCTGCTGCTGGTCGGTCGCACCAAGCATGACGGCCCTGTCCGTCTTCAGCTTCGCGCCGAAATCCCACTCCATGACGGCCAGCGCCTGTCCCACGACGGGCCGGGCATTGTGCGCTCTACCGCACCGACAGCCGATATTCTGGAAGCGCTGGCGAAAGCACATGTCCCAGCCGTCGCAACATCCGAGAACGAGGCCGATGCGGGCAGCGAGCTGCTCTATGACGTCTTATCGCGCTTGGATGGGTCGCTGGAAACGCCCGCCGTGGCCATGATGCGTTTTCCGTATCTGATGACCGAGGGCATGATTGCTCAGGCTGTAAAGTCAGCAGCGACTGTCATGACGCAGCACCTGACGCCCCTGCCCCGTTTTGCAGCGCGCGCCTGATCGGCAGGCGAACCGACAGGATGGCGATGAGGCCACCCACCGCAATCAGCGTCATCCCCAGATAGCCCGCAGCACCGAAACGGGCGCTGAGCGGACCCGACAGAGCCGTCGCCAAACCCGTCATCAAACCCGACGACAGCATGGACGACAGGGTTTGTGACGCCGTGTGGTCTTTTGGCGGGCTGAGCGCATCGACAATCTCGACACTACCCAGATAGGTGGCGGCAAACGTCAGGGCGTGCAGAACCTGTAGAACCCACAGCATCGGTATCGACGGCTCGACCGCCATCAGGGTCCAACGCAAAATGGCGGCACCGGCCCCCACGGCCACAAGCGTAAAGGCCGAAATGCCAAACCGCCTACGCCACGGCTCGACCACCCACATGAAGGCCACCTCGACCGCCACAGCAAAGGCCCACAGCATGCCGGTATAGCTTTCGGGCATGCCCTGCGCCTTCCACAGAATGGCAGAGAAGCCGTAGTAGAAGCCGTGCGAGGCCTGAATGGCGGCGATGCCCATAACGGCGAGCATGAAGGTGCGGTTGGCAAACAGGCCACCGACGCCCCTGAACCGGTCGCGGACCGGGGCCTTGCCCTGCCCCTCGCTGACATCGATGGCCGGAAGCAAAACCAGAGAGATCAGGCAGCACAGGCTGCTGGCGGTAACAATCCAGATGATCACAGCCTCGACCGATGCACGGGTCAGAAGCGCACCCATTGTCAGATTGGCCAGCACAAAGGCCAGTGACCCGAACCCGCGCGGCAGGCTGAACGGATAGCCATCCCTGCGCGCCAGCTTCAACGCCAGCACATCGCCCAGCGGGAACATGGCAGCCGTCGCGGTCGCCGCAACAAACCAGCACAGCCCCCGCAACCAGATATTGTCGACAAGGCCCGCCAACCCATAGGCCAGCGCCATCACTAAACCCATGATCGCAATGGCACTGCGCCGACGCCGGAAACCATCGGCCCACACAGCCAGCAGCGGTCCCGTCAGCAAGCGCCCGAGCATAGGCAGAGCCAGCAGCAGGCCGATCTCTGCCCTGCTCATCCCCTTGGACGACAGCCACAGACCTGCAAAGGGCAAGGCCACGCCCGTCACCGAGAAGATGCTGATGTAGTGGAGCGAGACTCGGACGGCGGAATTCATACGGCGCGATAGCAGACTTTGCGGTTCGAGTGGTCTACATCTTTGGTCATGAAATCAGATCGCAAGCTCCTTGCCTCTGCCGCCTTTGCGGGCGCGCTGTCTGTCGCCGTCGGTGCCTTTGGCGCGCATGTCGTCGGTGGACAGGCTGCTGAATGGCTGAAGACCGGCGGCCAGTATCTGATGGTTCACGCCGCCTTGGCAGCCGCCGTCGCCATGTGGAGCCAATCAGGCCGCATGGGCCGTTTCGCCGCATGGTTGGCACTTTCGGGGGGCATCGTCTTTTGCGCCGCCCTGACTGTGCTGGCCCTGACAGATATTCGCGTCATGGGCGCAGTCGCACCGATTGGTGGCGCATTGATGATAGCCGGTTGGATCACGCTCGCCGTTCGGGCGTTTCGTGGCCATCCGGCCCAGATTTAAACGAAGGAACCTTGATGGCCTTTCCCTCGACCCTCGCTCCGCGTCGTACCCTTTATCCGGAAATCGAAGCCTTCAACAAAGGCTGGATGAAGACCGACAGCGTCCACGAAATCTATTGGGAAGAAAGCGGCAATCCGGCCGGTATCCCTGTGGTCGTGCTGCACGGCGGTCCGGGCGGTGCGGTGAACCCCGGCCTTCGACGTTACTTTGACCCTGCCGTCTATCGCATCGTCATGTTTGACCAGCGCGGCTGTGGCCTGTCGCGTCCGAACGCGAGCCTAGAGAATAATACGACATGGGATCTGGTGGCCGATATCGAAGCCATCCGCGAGATGCTGGGCATCGACAAATGGGTGGTGTTCGGCGGTTCGTGGGGTTCGACCCTGTCTCTGACCTATGCCATCAAACATCCGGAACGCACCCGCGCGTTGGTGCTGCGCGGTATCTTCCTGATGACCAAGAAGGAGCTGCACTGGTTCTATCAGGACGGTGCCTCGATGATCTGGCCCGACCTGTGGGAGAACTTCCTCGCCCCCATCCCCGAGGACGAGCGCGATAACCTGATGGCCGCCTATTACAAGCGCCTGACGGGCGACGATGTCGAGGAACGCCGCCGCTGTGCCATCGCCTGGGCCACGTGGGAAGGCAATACAGTTACCGTCGCCGGACCGACCGCTTCGCCGGACAAGTTCGGCGATCCCGACTTCGCCGTCGCCTTTGCCCGTATCGAAAACTGGTACTTCACCAACGGCGGCTTCTTCGACAGTGAAAACTGGATCATCGAGAACATCGACAAGATCCGCCACATCCCGACCTCCATCACCCAAGGCCGCTTTGACGTGGTGACGCCCGCATCGGGCGCGTGGGCGCTGCACCGCGCCTTCCCTGAGGCCAAGCTGGACATCATCGGTGATGCCGGCCACGCCGCAGGCGAACCGGGCATCATCGGCAGCCTGATCCGCGCGACCGACTGGGCAGCAACGGTTTAGGCTGACAACAAAAAGCCCCGCCAATCGGCGGGGCTTTTTCCTTAGTTGGTCTTGGACACCAGCTCATCCAACCGGAAGCCGATGCGATTGGCCTCGGCCTGATCCTCCGGCTTCTTGACCGCATTCAGCACCACATTGATCTGGCTATAGTGCTGGATAAGCCGGACGGGCTTTCCATCCGTATTGCGCCCGAAGAACATGATCAGGTCCGGGCCCCAAAAGCCGACATCGACGATCTGCATCGTGCCGTCGCCGGGCAGGCCCACCACGCTGGCCCCGATCTCCTCGTCCTTGTCCAGACCCGCCTCGAAGTCCTGAATCATCCGCGACAGGCGCACGAAGGCCCACTCTGCGGGGTTGTCCCGCATGCGGTCGCCGAGATCCTGCAAACTGGCACTGTTGGAGGGATCGGCGGTGACCGGCTGAGGACAGGGAACGTCGCCGCAATCGCCGAACATGGCCGGATCGGCCTTGGGAATAGGTGTCTCACTCATGCTCACAGATAACCGCGTGCGGGGCGCAGAGCACAACCCCGAACGCGGTCATGTGATCAGAAGAAGCCCTGCCCCTTGGGCAGTTCGGCATAGCGGTGGATACGCACGCTCATGACCAGAGCAAAGCCGATCATGATGGTCGTCATGCCCGAGCCGCCATACGACAGGAGTGGCATAGGCACACCCACAACCGGAGCCAGGCCCATCACCATCGCCCCGTTGATCAGAACGAACATCACAACGAAGGCCGTCATACCTGCCGATCCGATACGGCCAAAGTGGCTGTGCGACAGCGACGCGATCCGGAACGCAATCAGGAACAGCGCCGCATAACAGATCAGCACAGCGGTCGAGCCGATAAAGCCGAACTCCTCGGCCACGGTCGAGAAGATGAAATCGGTGTGGCGTTCCGGCAGGAACTCCAGCTGGCTCTGGCTGCCCAGACCAAAACCCTTGCCCATCAATCCGCCCGAGCCGAGCGCGATCTTGGACTGGATGATGTTATAGCCGGTGCCCGTCGGGTCCATTTCCGGATTGAGGAAGTTCAGCACGCGGTTGCGCTGATAGTCGTGCATCACGAACATCACGAACGGCGGAATGATCACGACAGCAGCCAAAACGCCTGCGCCAATCACCCACCAGCTCAGCCCTGCAAGAACCATCACCGCACCGCCTGTCAGGGCGATGATCATGGCCGAGCCAAGATCCGGTTGGGCCGCAACCAGAATGAACGGCACGCCAATCATGCCTGCCGGAAACAGCAGCTTCCACGACCATCGCGCCTCTTGCGCCGTATGGTTGTGGTACCAACGCGCCAGAGCGAGCACGAGGCCGATCTTCATGAATTCGGCCGGCTGGATGCGGATAAAGCCGAGGTTCAGCCAGTTCTTCGCGCCGCCCGCCACATAGCCGAGCGGCGAGAACTCAACCAGCAACACCATGACCAGCAGCATCGCATAAAGCGGATAAGCCGCACGGAACCACCATTTCGGGTGGACCAGCGCCATACAGATCATCGCCACCAACAGCACGCTGTAGCGCAGCAGGTGCTTCAGCGCCCACGGCTCCCACGACAGCTTGCCGAGCGAGTACAGCATCAGCGTGCCCATGCCCGCCAGACAGGTCAGCAGGCCCACAATGCGCCAGTCGATCTGGGTGAGCTTGACCGACAGTCTTTCACGTTCGCCGGGGCGGGTCAGTGCGGATGAAGTCATCGTCCCTACTCCACAAGCGGCGGCGGGGTGGCGGCCTCGGTTGCCACGGTGTCAGTCGGCTCGCCACGCGCGGCGGCTTCGAGAGCGCCTTGGTCCTCTTGTACCTCGAAACCGGACTGCTCGATACGAGCGCGGATTTCGGGGTCCTTCAGCAGGGCGACCTTCATCACCTCACGAGCGCGTGGCGCACCGGCGGTACCGCCACCCATGCCACCGTGCTGGACAATGACCGACACGGCATAGCGCGGGTTATCCGTCGGGGCGTAGGCCACGAAAAGGTTGTGGTCCTTCTGGTTCCACGGACGCCCTGCGCCCTTACGCGAACCGGAGCCATAGTTACGGGCCTGTGCCGTACCGGTTTTGCCCGCCATTTTGACAGTGCCAAGTCCCAGCTGGCTGTTACGAAAGCCCGTACCACCCGCAGCGGTCACGGCCTCCATGCCATCGCGTAGAACCTGGAACATGTCCGGATCGTACGGCAGGTCGGCAAAGGCGTTGGTGTTCTGTTCAACACCGCCAATGGACTTGATCAGGCGCGGCACAACCGCCTTGCGGCCATTGGCGATACGCGCCGTATAGACGGCCAGTTGCAGCGCATTGACGGTCAAAGCGCCCTGCCCGATGCCATAGCTGGGCGTCTCGCCCGGATACCATTTGGTATCGCCGCGCACCGGATTTTTGCGACGCCATTCGCGGTCGGGCACCAGACCGGCCTTTTGGCCGCTGATGCCGATGTCAAAGGTCTGGCCAAAGCCCATGTCGCGGGCGGCCTCGGCGATAGCGTCGGGGCCCATTTCGGTCGCCAGCGTCATGAAATAGACGTTGCACGACGCCTTCAGCGCGCCGCGCATATCGACGGCACCGTGGCGGCCAAGGCAGGCAAAGCGGCGCCCCAGATAGAAGCTGCCGTTACAGACGATGCGGCGGTTGGGATCGACGCCACGCTTCATGGCAGCCAGACCGACAACCGGCTTAAACGTCGAACCCGGTGCGAATGTGCCCGACAGCGCCTTGTCCGTCAGGGGACGGCGCTCATAGTCGGCCAAGGCGCGATAGATGCGCGACGGCACGCCCGACACGAACAGGTTCGGGTCAAAGGACGGCGACGACACCATGGCGAGGATGTCGCCATTACGCACGTCCATCACGACGATGCTGCCCGCCTCTTCGCCAAAGACTTCGAGAGCGCGCTGTTGGATGTCGTTGTCGAGGGTCAGGACGACCTCGGCCCCTTGGACCGGCGGCTTGGAGCCTGCCATGTCCTCGGCCACGACGCGGCCACGCACATCCACCTCGACGCGATTGCCACCGGCCTCGCCGCGCAGCTGTTCGTCCAGCGACTTCTCGATCCCCTGACGCCCGATGCGATAGCCAGGGTTGTAGAGGATGGAAGGCACTTCCTCGCCGCGTTCGCGCAGGGCCTTGATATCGTTGTCCGAAACCTTGGCGACATAGCCCACCACGTGGGCATAGGCCCCCGCGTGCGGATAGTAGCGCGCCTCGTTCATGTCGGCCATGATGCCCGGCAGGTCGGCGGCGTGCAGATTGACCTTGGAGAACTCTTCCCAGTTCAGGTCACTCTTGATCGGAACGGGCGAGAAACGCGGCGCGGCGTTCACCTCGCGGATGATGGTCCGGCGACGCTCCAGCGTATCGGGCAAAAGACGGCCCAGAATGTCGAGCGTCTCGTCCAGATCCTTGGTTTCGTCACGCACGACCAGCACGCGGAAGCTGGGGCGGTTACCCGCAATCACCACCCCGTTGCGGTCCTTGATCAGGCCACGCGGCGGCGGCACCAGTCGGAAGTTGAACTGGTTGTTACTGGCCAGCGTCGCATATTGCTCTGCGTTGAAAATCTGGAGCTGGGTCAGGCGGCCCACAAGCACGGCCAGACCGCCCACCGTCGCGCCACCCAGCAGCAGCGTACGACGCAGGAACGATCCCTGACGCTCGTTAACATCGGAAAAGAACAGTTGCGGTTCGCTGCTCACACGAACCTCACATCGTTGTCGTCAAACTTCTGGACCAACCAGTCCGCCACGGGGAACAGCAGCAGGGTCGGCAGCATCTGTCCAATCAATGCCATGACCGAAGGGGCGTTATTCAACCTGAGTGCCGTCACCACATAGGCAACGAAGAAGGCCAGCGCCACACATCCCACATACAGGGCAAAGTTCACAACCGTCGCATGGCCCGACATAAAGGCCCGCGCCAGAAGCATGGCTCCGTACACGATCATCAGGGCCAGAGCCCACAGGCCAAACTGGCCGCCCCAATAAAGGTCGAGGAACAGGCCCAACACGAACAAAACGATCGGGCCGATCGCCGCCGGACGGATCATCGGCCAAGCATAGGCCAGAACCAGCGGAAACACAGGCTCGGGCAGCGTCAGGCCAAACAGGCGGAACGGGATGGACAGGACGACGGTCGCGAGAACCGCCATCAGGGCCGGATAAACAACCCACTCAAGCGGGCCGACCATCCGTACCGATATGGGGCGCCTCATCTGCCCGTATTCCCGACCGGAGCGGTGGCAGCGGGGGCAGCAGCAGGTGCTGCCGGAGTGGCGGCTGCCGTGGCGGCGGCCTGACGACGGGCTTCGGCCTCGGCACGTTCGCGGGCGATGGCCTGTGCCTCGGCCTGTTGAGCGCGCTCAGCGGCGGCTGCATTGGCCGCGGCACGGCGCGTAGCGGCATCGGTAATGGCAGCAGACTGCTGGGGCGTCGGTGACGGTGCGGCATCCAGCGACGCCAGCGGCGGAGCGTTCAGCGCCGTCGGATCAACCAGCAGGTTGAAGTCGTGGAACAGCAGCACACGCACATAGTCGATAGCGGCACGCTCGCTGAACAGCTTCACGCGCCACGAACCGTCAACGCCCTTGGCGACCACACCGACCGGAAGGCCGCGCGGGAAACCACCGCCGTCACCCGAGGTGATCACGCGGTCGCCTTCCTTCACCATATTGGTGCCGCGCACATAGTCGAGGCGCGGGTTGCGGCTGGCATCGCCCACCAGAATGGCGCGGCCGTTGGTGCGCTCGATCAGCACGGGGATACGCGACGACACGTCTGTCAGCAGGATCATACGGCTGACCCGGGCGGACACGCCGCTGATACGGCCCACCAGTCCATGCTCGCTGAGGACAGGGTTGCCTGCCCTCACCTGATCGGCAGAGCCAAGATTCACCAGACGGGCGCGGGCAAACGGGCCACGGGCATCCGTGACAGTGCGGCCTGCGACCATGGGGATCGGCGGATCGGTGTGGATGCCCAGCATCTGCTCATAGCGGGCATTGATATTCTTGAGCGCGATGGCTTCGTCGCGCCAGTCACGCAGTTCGGCCAGCTCGGCACGCAGGCGACGGTTCTCCGACACCGCGAAGAAATAGCCGCCGATGTATTCAAACGCATTGCCGGTCCAGCGGACAGGCGCGGAAAGGACTTCGCCGACAGGTGCAGCAGCGGTTTCTACGCCCGCGCGCATATAGGATCGTGTCGGGGTATCGCGGTTGCTGCCAGCCAGCATCACCACCGATGCGGCAACGCCCACGACAACAACCACCGCGGCCGTCCAGGCCAGCGGCACCTTGAGATTCTCGAATGGTCCGTCGCGAAACGCCACGGCCAACCTTCCTGCTAGGGTTTCAGAATCGACGAAAACGTCGAACGGGGGAGACAGAGTAAAGGCCGATTCTCACGAAATCGGCCTTCACACCAGTAAGAATGTCGAACCTTAGAGGGTCGAGTCGAGGATGCCCTTCATCCACGACGGGTGTTCCAGCACCTTGCCGCAGCCGATGGCGACGCAGGACAGCGGATCATCGGCGACTTGGACCGGCAGGCCGGTGTGATCGCGGATCTCGGCATCCAGACCGCGAAGCAGTGCGCCACCGCCGGTCAGCATGATGCCCTTGTCGGCGATATCGGCAGCCAGTTCCGGCGGGGTGGCTTCCAGAGCGACCTTCACGGCCTCGACGATCTGTGCGACCGGCTCGGCCAGAGCTTCCGAAGCCTGACGCTCGCTCATCTTCACTTCGCGCGGCACGCCCTGCATCAGGTCGCGGCCCTTGACCTCGATCGACAGGCCTTCGCCGTCGGCAGGCGTACGGGCGGTGCCGATATCCTTCTTGATGCGTTCGGCGGTCGTTTCACCGATCAGCAGGTTGTGGTTACGGCGCATGTAGCTGATCAGCGCGTCGTCCATCATGTCGCCGCCAACGCGCACCGAGCGCGAATAGACGATACCCGACAGCGACAGCACGGCCACCTCGGTCGTACCACCACCGATATCGACAACCATCGAGCCGGTCGGCTCGTGGATCGGCAGGCCGGCACCGATAGCGGCGGCCATCGGCTCGTCGATCAGGCCGACGCGGCGAGCCGAAGCGTTCAGGCACGAGTCGTTGATGGCGCGACGCTCAACAGCGGTAGCGCCCGACGGAACGCAAACAATCATCTTCGGATTCACGAAACCCTTGCGGTTGTGAACCTTGCGGATGAAGTGCTTGATCATTTCCTCGGCGACTTCGAAGTCGGCGATAACGCCATCGCGCATCGGGCGAATGGCTTCCATGTGGCCCGGAGTACGGCCCAGCATCTGCTTGGCTTCGAGGCCGACAGCGTGAACGATCTTGCGACCGCCCACATTTCGCAAAGCGACCACGGACGGTTCGTTCAGAACGATCCCCTTGCCGCGCATGTAAATCAGGGTGTTGGCCGTGCCCAGATCCATCGCGATGTCGTTGGAGATCATGCCGAAGAGTGGTGAGAACATGCGTCGGTTACCGCTATGTATGTTTTAGGCCTGTTAGGGCGCTGAAAGGTTTGGTCTGCAACGGCAATTGCCCCCGCCCTCACACCACAGGTGGTGTGATGGCCCTTTTGACGTCCTTGCCAAGCCGACTGAAGTTTCGGTTTGCCCTTATGATGCGACGATTGCAAGCGCCTAAGCGATACGATCAACCGCTTGTGCAGCCATAAGTATAATTCTGTCAGGAAGATGGTGATTCCAAATCCCTTTCCGGGATTGTTACACCTATCGCAGGCCGTCCGATTTACGGCTGCGCTGGCGGGCGACGATCCACCGCTTGGTCATCAGCATGACCAACAGCCAGAAGCCGGCCAATGCGGCCAGAATGAAGGACGACCATACGCCATCGCCCCTGACCGCCGTGACCAGTGAACCACCGAAAAAGGCGATAACCGCCGTCTTGGGAAGGCTGCCTAGGCCGCACCCCGCCAGATAGGCCCAGAAGTTGGCCCGCACCGCCCCGAACGCTGCGTTGACGATGACAAACGGGGCCGATGGCACATTACGGATGACAAAGCTGGCCACAAAGGCATTACGCCCAATCAGGGCCTGAACCTTTTCATAGCCGACACCGCCGACGCCCTGCAGCCACCGCGCTGCCGGACCACGCCCCAGCCAATAGGTTACCGCCGCCGAGACCACGGTCGCGACCCAGCTATAGGCAAAGCCGTGCCACGGCCCGAATACCAGCACGCATATTCCCACCAGCAGGAACTGCGGCGCGCCGATCAAGGCGGCGGCGGTAAACAAGCCGATTGACGCCGCCAATCCCCATGGCCCCGCGCGATAACCGCCCAACCAGTGTGCGACCTCGTCCTGTCCGTCGATGAAAAACTGTTTGCCGAATGCAAAGAGCGCCGCCGTACAGACCACCAGCGTCAGTCCCGCCACGACCGTGCTCCATCGGCGCGTCATCAGCTCAGCGACACTCGACACTGTACGCTTGAACACGGCCTTTGCCCCGCTCTCAACCAACGTCGCGATTGCCCGCGCAACGGGTCGATTCAGACCACAAAACTGACCGTCTGTCGCATAAATCTCGCTCAACGCAGGGAAATGCGCCGCAATGCGCGCACAAAGATTGTGCTATCGAACAGCAGTGGGTAACTACCCTCGCCTCCCCGGCACATTCGTGAATCGTTCAGACGGGATTACTATGTCCAGCCTTCAGTCGTCCGCCCTTGCCCGCGTTAAGCCCTCGGCCACCATCGCCGTGACTGCTCGTGCGCGCGAACTCAAACGCGAGGGCCGCGACGTGATCGGTCTGGGCGCAGGCGAGCCGGATTTCGACACGCCGGAAAACATCAAACAGGCCGCAATCGACGCGATCCAGCGCGGTGAAACCAAGTACACCGATGCCGACGGCATGCCGGAACTGAAGGCCGCCATCGTGGCCAAGTTCGCGCGCGAGAACGGCCTGAAGTACGAGACCAACCAGATCCACGTCGCTCCGGGCGGCAAGCCGGTCATCTATAACGCCATGCTGGCGACCCTGAACCCGGGTGACGAAGTCATTGTTCCGGCCCCTTATTGGGTGTCGTATCCGGACATGGTCCTGCTGGCTGGCGGTGAGCCAGTCACCGTGATTGGCGAAGAGGCTGACGGCTTCAAACTGCGCCCCGACGTTCTGGAAGCGGCGATCACGCCCAAGACCAAGTGGCTGATCCTGAACTCGCCGTCCAACCCGACCGGTGCCGCCTATACCCGCGCCGAGCTGGAAGCTCTGGCCGGCGTGCTGCGCAAGCACCCGCACGTCTGGGTGTTGACCGACGACATGTACGAGCACCTCGTCTATGACGGCTTTGAGTACACCACCATCGCACAGGTCGCGCCGGACCTGATCGACCGCACCCTGACTGTCAACGGCGTGTCCAAGGCCTATTCGATGACCGGCTGGCGTATCGGTTACGCCGGTGGCCCCAAGCCGCTGATCGACCTAATGCGTAAGGTGGCCAGCCAGACGACGTCGAACCCGACCTCGATCTCGCAATGGGCCGCTGTTGAAGCCCTGAACGGCACCCAAGACTTCCTCGTGCCGCGCGCCGAAGCCTTCAAGAAGCGCCGCGACCTTGTTGTCGGCATGCTGAACGCCGCCGAAGGCATCACCTGCGCCACGCCGGAAGGGGCTTTCTATGTCTATCCGTCGTGCGCTGGCGTGATCGGCAAGACCGCCCCGTCGGGCGTGGTCATCGAGAACGACGAAGTCTTCACCACCGAACTGCTGAACGCCGAGGGCGTGGCGGTTGTGCAGGGCTCAGCCTTTGGTCTGGCTCCCTACTTCCGCATCTCTTACGCCACCTCGGAAGCAGCGCTGACCGAAGCCTGCACCCGCATCCAAAAGTTCTGCGCTTCGCTGAAGTAATCCACGCAGAGCGTTGAAATATAAAGGCGCTGGAGGATCACCCTCCAGCGCCTTTTCTTTTATCTCTGATCCAGAGGCAGGATATCGATCGTCAGCGGCTGTCCCAGAAATGATCCGCACCACCGGATGGCATCCTGCAGATTATCACGCCCGCCATTGTCGCGACGGGTCAGCCTGCAGACCCTGCCCTGCCCCATACTGTTGTCGGAGGAAGCTGCGACCAGAATTCTGGTTCGGCGCCCGCTGTCGCGCTGGGCGATATAGACGACGCTGTCCTGCGGCTGGATATCCAGCTCCGCCTGAACGGGCAGGTCCAGCAGGGCGCGGTACTGGATGCCCGTGCCGTTATCGTTCAGTTCGAACAGTTCGGCGATATATCGGTCGCCCGCCTCACCGCTGAGGGTAAAGCGCGGTTGCGGTGCCGACTGCTGCATCGAGATAAAACCTATCAGGACCCAAGCAGCCAGCATCACCTCAATCTCCGATCAGGCGCCGCGACTGACGGCGTAGTCGGCGACGTCTTCCAGCGCCTTGCGCCACGGGCTGTCAGGCAAGATCGAAAGCGCGGCCTTGGCCTGATCGGCGTATTCGTAAGCGCGGTCCAGCGTGCCGGTGATGGCACCACAGTCCCGCATCAGCTTCAGCGCCGTATCAAAGTCGCCGTCCTTGCGATCGCCCTTGTCGACGGTGCGGGTCCAGAAGTCGGCGTGGGTCGCCTTGGTGCGCTCGATCGCCAGCAACAGCGGCAGGGTGACCTTGCCTTCGTTGAAGTCGTCACCGGCGTTCTTGCCCAGCGCCTCGGACGTCGCGCCATAGTCCAGTGCATCGTCCGCCAGCTGGAAGGCAATGCCCAGAGCCATGCCGTATTCACGCATGGCGGCCACCTTGTCTGCCGAAACGCCTGCGCCCAGCGCGCCCGTTTCGGATGCTGCCGCAAACAGTTCAGCCGTCTTGGCGCGGATGATCTGAAGATAGGTGTCTTCGTCGAGGTTCACATCGTGCGAGCGGGTCAGCTGAAGCACCTCGCCCTCGGCGATCACCGACGATGCCGTCGCCAGCACCCCCAGCGCCTTGATGGAGTCCGTCTCGACCATCAGTTCGAACGCACGCGCGAACAGGAAGTCGCCCACCAGCACCGACGAAGCCGCCCCCCAGATCAGATGGGCAGCAACCTTGCCGCGACGCATCTCCGAGCCATCGACGATGTCGTCGTGCAGCAGGGTAGCGGTGTGAATGAACTCGACCGAGGCGGCCAGCTTGCGGGCGGCGAGGATATCGCCCTCACCACCGACGGCGCGGGCCGACGCCACGGTCAGCAGCGGACGCAGACGCTTGCCGCCAGCGGCAATCAGGTGCTCGGCCAGCGCCGGAATCACCGGCACATCGGACTGCATGCGCTCGACGATCAGGGCGTCGACCGCCTTCATATCCTCTTTGGCCAGGGCGACGAGTGCGTTCACATCACCCTTGGGGCGGGCGGCGGCGATGCTTGCGTCCACGGATATCTCTTTCAAGTCTTGGGCAAAATGCGAATTCTGCCCGAAATTCAGTCTGCGTCGTCTTGCTCCGATGCATTGGCGCGCACAATGGTGTTGGCACCATGACGGGTCAAGCCGAACAAGACACTCAAACCGCTCCATCCACCACGGAAACGCATCTCCTTGGGGGACGTGTGTCTTTACGGCAGCCCGCAAAGGGCTATCGCGCAGGTATGGACGCCGCCCTTCTGGCCGCATCGGTCGCGCCCAAGGCAGGCGAGCGCGTCATCGAAGCGGGTTGCGGTGCGGGTGCCGTTCTCATGCAGATCGCCCTGCGCCATCCGCAGGTCAGCGTGACCGGACTGGAACGCGATCCGTTCGCCTATGAGCTGGCCGTGCATAACGCACAGGCCAATAATGTGGCCGACCGCGCCCACATCATCCACGGCGATGTGGCCAACCGCTTCAAGGCGCTGAACCTGCCGACGTTCGACTGGGCCGTCAGCAACCCGCCCTATTTCGATGACCCGAACACAATCCGCGCCCCTGCTGAGGAACGGCGCGGCGCATGGATCGCCGATCACGGTCTGAAAGCGTGGACCGAGTTTCTGGTGAAATCCGTGCGCGAGGGCGGAAAAATCGTCATCGTCCACCGCGCCGACCGTCTGGCCGACATCCTGTCTCTGCTGGCCCCCAAGGCAGGCTCATTCGCCATCCGCCCCGTCCATTCCTTTGCCGACGAACCAGCCAAGCGCGTGCTGGTTCAGGCGACCAAGACAGGCAAGGCCCCCTTGCGCCTTCTGCCGCCGCTGGTCTTGCATCCCCGCACAGGTCCCAAACACACGCCCGAGGCCGAAGCCATCCTGCGCGGCGAAGCGGACTTGGCGTTCTGACCCTTGGGGGCGTATGAGGCGCGCATGTCTATCCGCACCCTCTTCCCGACCCAGATCTACGAAACCTCCGTCGCCGCCGACAAAGGCTGGGCCGAGCTGCATGAGGAACTGCTCGATCTGTGCCTCGTCATGGGCGAAGAGGACGAGGCGGGCATCAAATGGTGCGAGGACAACCACTATCCGGGCTATACTTCCTATGGGTCGATCAATGACCTGCCCCAGCGTTTCCCCGAGTTTGCCGAACTGAAGCGCATCCTCGACAAGCACGCCCATGCCTATGCCAAGGCGCTGAACTTCGATCTGGCGCGCAAGCCCAAGCTGGACAACCTGTGGGTCAACATCCTGATGCCGGACGGCGGGCACACGGGCCATATCCACCCGCACTCGATCATTTCCGGCACCATCTACATCCACATCCCCGACGGCGCGTCCTCACTCAAGATGGAAGATCCGCGCCTTGTGATGATGATGAACCGCCCCGGCGTGACCGAGGCCGCGACCGAGGCCGAAAAGCCGTTTGTCTATCTGAAGCCTCAGGCTGGAACGATCCTGATGTGGGAAAGCTGGCTGCGCCACGAAGTGCCCGCCAACCGCGCCACCGAGCAACGCATCTCGATCAGCTTCAACTATAGCTGATCAAGCCGCCGTCAGGCGGTCCCACGCCTGCATGGACTTTGCGATGGCGGTCCCGCGAACTGGGCAGCCGCAAGATCACCGTCAATCTGGTCCGCCCCGGCCAGACCAATACCGATACGAACCCGGCGGACGGCGAACTGGCGTCGATGGTCACCAACACCATTCCTGTCGGTCGCTATGGCCGCCCCGAAGAGATCGCCAAGGCCGTGGCCATCCTTGCCGGTCCCGATGCTGCCTTCATTACAGGTACAGGAATTACCGCCGACGGAGGCTCTATCGCCTGATGATCAGCCGCCTGCGGATCCATGCCGACAGGCGGCAATCCTTTTTCGGACCACGCATCATTTTGAGGCGTCGCGGGTTTAGTCCTGAGTTCATTTTATTCAGGGCTGTTACCTATGAAATCCAAACCCATGATCGCCGTGGTTGTCGGCCTCGTCCTGCTCGTCATTGGCGGCTTTATGCAGTTTCGCGGCACGACGCCCGCGGCCAACCCCGAGCTGACTGCCGCCTGCCGCGCTGAAATGCAGAACCGTGGTGGCAATGCAGACCTGATCAAACAATGCGACGATCAAGCGTTCGCTTCGGCCATCACGGCCACCGACGCCCGATCGGCAGCCCAATCCATCAGCGCCGCCAATCGTCAGGAAGTCGGCGGCAACATGATCTCCATGTTCCTGATCGGACTTGGTCTGGCCCTTTTGGTCGTCGGCTTAATCCGCACCGCCACCCAACGCAAGGCAGCAGCCTGACGTCTATCTGCGATCAAATCTGCTGAAAGACAGGTTTGATCGCAGCGCCCGTTTGAGAGTTGCAGTCGGCCACAGGACGGTTTGAGGCGCTTTTATCGGCAGATTAGGGGCGACAATGGTCGCGCCGGATTTGCCCTTTTGCCCCCCAATCGCTACATCCCCCTGCAACTCTCCCAATTCCTCTGAATCAAGGGCGCGACGCACCGAATGGCGCAACAATATATTTTCCAGATGCAGGGCCTGACCAAGGCCTACCCCGGCGGCAAGAAAGTCTTCGAGAACATCTGGCTCAGCTTCTATAACGACGCCAAGATCGGCGTGGTCGGCGTGAACGGCTCGGGTAAGTCCACCCTGCTGAAGATCATGGCCGGTCTGGACAACGAATATCAGGGTGAAGCCCGTGCTGCCGATGGCATCAAGCGCGGCTATCTGGAACAAGAGCCGCAGCTCGATCCGAACCTGAACGTCCGCGAAAACGTCGAAGCCTGGTGCGAAGAAAAGCAGTGGGTGAACCGTTTCAACCAGATCGCTGCCGAGCTGGGTGAAAACTACACCGACGAACTCATGGAAGAGATGACCGCTCTCCAGGAGAAGATCGACGCCGCCGACGTGTGGGACATCGACAGCCGTATCGAAATGGCCATGGGCGCCCTGCGCTGCCCGCCGGACGATTGGGCCGTGACCAACCTGTCGGGTGGTGAAAAGCGCCGCGTCGCACTCGCCCGTCTGCTGCTGTCGAAGCCCGACATGCTGCTGATGGACGAACCGACCAACCACCTGGACGCCGAATCCGTCGCGTGGCTGCAGCACCACCTGGAAAACTTCCCGGGCTGCGTCATCCTCGTGACCCACGACCGTTACTTCCTTGACCAAGTGACCAAGTGGACGCTGGAACTGGACCGCGGCAAAGGCCACCCGCACGAGGGTAACTACTCCTCGTGGCTGGAAGCCAAGCAGAAGCGCGTCGTTCAGGAGCAATCGGAATCGGAAGCCCGCCAGCGCGCCCTTACCCGCGAACTGGAATGGGTCCGTTCGGGTGCCAAGGCCCGTCAGGCCAAGTCGAAGGCCCGTCTGGCCGCCTATGAGCGCATGGTGGAGGAACAGGAGTCGCAACGCGGCGCCCAGACCTACGCCCACATCCAGATCCCGCCGGGCCCGCGCCTCGGTAACGTGGTGCTGGAAGTCAATGGCCTGTCCAAGAAGTTCGGCGACAAGCAGCTCTTCAAGGACCTGACCTTCAAGCTGCCGCCGAACGGTATCGTTGGCGTCATCGGCCCGAACGGTGCCGGTAAGTCGACCCTGTTCAAGCTGATCACCGGTCAGGAAACCCCGGACGAAGGCACCATCCGTGTCGGCGAGACCGTGAAGCTGGCCTATGTCGACCAGTCGCGCGATGACCTGAAGCCTGAAGACACCATCTGGCAGGCCATTTCGGGCGGCACCGACGTGATGATGGTCGGCAAGCGCGAGATCAACACCCGCGCCTACGTCGGCTCGTTCAACTTCAAGGGCGGCGACCAACAGAAGAAGGTCGGCCTGCTGTCGGGCGGTGAGCGCAACCGCGTCCACCTTGCCAAGACGCTGGCCACCGGCGGCAACCTGATCCTGCTCGACGAACCGACCAACGACCTGGACATCGAAACCCTGCAGAACCTCGAAGAGGCTCTGGAAGAGTTCGCCGGCTGCGCCGTGGTCATCAGCCACGACCGCTGGTTCCTTGACCGTCTGGCCACCCACATCCTCGCCTTCGAAGGTGACGGTCACGTGGAATGGTTCGAAGGTAACTTCGAAGCCTACGAACAGGACAAGATGCGCCGCCTTGGTGCCGACAGCATCATTCCGAAGCGTATCCAGCACCAGAAGTTCGGCCGCTAAACCAATCTTTCGCTGACCGGATCAACGGCCTCGCCCACCACGGGCGGGGCCGTTTTTCTTTGCGGCGTGTTAGGTCTGGCCAGATTGGATAACAGCGGTAGTGTAGAGACATGACACGCCCTGCCGTCCTGATCATGAACCGGATGCTGGCACCGCTCAGCCCGTTCCTCGAAACCCAGTTCGATGTCTATCGCCTGTGGGAAGGCCCGCCGGTCGAGGCCGCCAGCGACATTCGGGCCATTGTCACCGCTGGCGAGGAGCCACTGGACAAGCCCGTCATCGAAAAGCTGCCCAATCTGGAACTGGTGGCCTGTTTCACCGCCGGATACGACGGGCTGGATATCGAATGGTGCCGACAGCGCGGCTTGAAGCTCAGCCACTCGCCCAATGTGAACCACGAGGACGTGGCCGATCTGGCCATGGGGCTGATCCTTGCCGCCCGCCGCGAGATTGTCGCCGGACATGCCAAGGTCCTCACCGGCGACTGGAGCCTTGAACAGCGCAATATCACCGGATCGCTTCAGGGCCAGAAGGTCGGCATTGTCGGACTGGGAGCCATTGGCGAGGCGGTCGCCAGGCGTGCCTCGGCCTTCAATCTAGAGGTGCAGTGGTGGGGGCCGCGGCCCAAGCAGACGGCATGGAAACGCGCCGACAGCCTGAAACAACTGGCCAGCGATACGGATATTCTGGTCGTGGCCTGTCGCGCGGATGACAGCAATCGCGGACTGATAGACGCCGATGTCATTCAGGCTGTCGGACCGCAGGGGATCATCGTCAACGTCTCGCGCGGCTCTCTGGTCAATGAGGACGCCCTTATCGCCGCGCTGAAAACCGGCCAGTTGGGCGGTGCCGCGCTGGATGTCTTTGAGACCGAACCGACGCCTTCCTCGCGCTGGATCGATGTGCCGAATATCCTGTTGTCCCCACATGCAGGCGGTGCCACGACCAACGGGGTACAGGGGATGCTGCTTTTGACGCTGCAAAACCTGTCGGCCCACTTCGCCGGACAACCCTTGGTTACGCCGATACCGGAATAAATCGTGTTCTGCGCGACCGATTTGGTGCGCAAATTGGATAATCCATTCCACTGAGCAGTCAGTTGCGGGACATAAGTGTTCGCCTGTGCTAAGATTTTTCTTGCATAATCATATAAAGATATCTTTATATGGGGCATGAACCTGACTGCAGACCAGACTGTCGAGATTCTGCGCGCCGCTGGCGAGCCGACCCGACTGCGTATCCTGTCCCTACTGGCCGCCGAGGAACTCTCGGTGATGGAGCTGTCCCGCGTCCTGGACCAAAGCCAGCCGCGTGTCTCGCGCCACCTGAAGCTGATGGCCGATGCGGGTCTGATCGAACGTTTTCCTGATGGCGCGCGCGTCTTCTACCGCTTGTCGCACGATGCGCTGGCACGCCGCCTGACCGATACGGTTCTCGATCTCCTGTCGGATGACGAAGGCGAAGCGGACCACCGCCGTCTTGAAGAGGTGCGCCGTGAACGCGCCGAGGAAGCGGCCCGTTATTTCGAACAGGTCGCGCCCCAGTGGGACAAGATGCGATCGCTCTATGTCTGCGAAAGCGACGTCGAAGCAGCCGTCATCCGCGCTGTCGGCACCGGACCGTTCGAGCGCGTTGTCGATCTTGGCACGGGGTCGGGACGCATGCTGACCCTGCTGGGCAAGAATGCCCGCATGTCGGTGGGCCTGGACCTGAGCCAGAACATGCTGAACATCGCCCGCGCCAATGTGACCAAGGCCGGTCTGGAAGGCGTGGAACTGCGCCACGGCGACATCTTCTCGACCCGCCTGCCCGAACGCAGCGCCGATCTGGTGATCGTGCATCAGGTTCTGCACTATCTGAACGATCCGGCCGCCGCGATTGCCGAGGCCGCACGCGTCGTCTGCCCCGGCGGGAAGCTGCTGATCGTTGATTTCGCTCCTCACAATTTCGAGCATCTGCGCGAGGCCCATCAGCACCGCCGCCTCGGCTTTGCCGATGAGGAAATCGCGCAATGGCTGGAAACGAGTGGGCTTGAAGCCTCTGCCCCCATCATTCTGCCACCCGACCGCGAAGGTCTGACCGTACACATCTGGACCGGCACCCGTCCGGTCGACTCTGCCCGAAAGAGCGCCTGACATGGCCCCCTCCTCTCTCGCCGAAGCCCGCGCCCTGCTGCTGTCGCCGCTGGGTCCCGTGGCCCGCGCCGGTAACAGCAAGAATCCGGTCAATGTTTCGTTCGAGTTCTTCCCGCCCAAGACGGACGAGGCCGAGGCCAATCTGTGGAAGGCCATCCGCCGTCTGGAGCCGCTGAACCCTGCCTTCGTATCGGTAACCTATGGCGCTGGTGGCTCGACGCGTGAACGTACCCACCGCACGGTTCAACGCATCATCACCGAAACATCGCTGCGTCCGGCGGCCCACCTGACCTGCGTCGAGGCCAGCCGCGAGGAGGTGGACGAGGTGATCGAGGGCTATAAGTCCATCGGCGTGGACCACATCGTGGCCCTGCGCGGCGACCCGCCCGGTGGCAACGGCATCGGCGGCGTCTATCAGCCCCGCGCCGACGGCTATGCCAACGCCACCGAACTGGCCCGCGCCATCAATGCGGTCGGCGGCTTCGACATCACTGTTGGTGCATACCCCGAGAAACACCCCGAAAGCCCGTCCATCCAGCACGATCTGGATGTTCTGAAGGCCAAACAGGATGCCGGAGCCACCCGCGCCGTGACCCAGTTCTTCTTTGATCTGGACGCCTTCCTGCGCTTCCGCGATCAGGTACGCGCCGCGGGCATCACGCTGAAGCTCATTCCGGGCATCATGCCGGTGTCGAACTTTGCCGGTCTGCAACGCATGACCTCGGCCTGCGGTACCGCCCTGCCCGACTGGCTGGCCGCCCACTTCGACGGTCTGGATAACGACCCCGAGACGCGCAAGCTGATCGCCGCCTCGGTCGCCGCCGAAACCTGTGCCCGCCTTCAGGAAGAAGGCTTCGAGGACTTCCACTTCTACACCCTGAACCGTGCCGATCTGGTCTATGCCATCTGCCGCGTTCTGGGCGTGCGTGAACAAAAGGCTGCTTGAGTTATGGCTTTGACCCGCTCCGAACGTATCGCGGCGCTCTATAAGGCAGCCAAGGATCGTATTCTGGTTCTGGACGGCAGCTGGGGCGTGATGATCCAGCGCGAGAACCTGTCCGAGGAAGACTTCCGCGGCGAGCGGTTCGCCAACCACAGCCACCCGCAGAAGGGCAACAACGACCTTCTGATCCTGACCCGTCCCGACATCGTGGCGGGCCTGCACGACGTTTATTACAGCGTCGGCGCGGACATCTCCGAGACCAACACCTTCTCGTCCACGACCATCGCGCAGGCCGACTACGGGCTGGAAGATGCGGTCTATGATCTGAACTATGAGGGTGCCCGTATCGGTCGCGAGGTCGCTGACCGCTGGACCGAGAAGGAGCCGCACAAGCCGCGCTTTGTCGCCGGTGCCATTGGCCCGACCAACCGCACCCTGTCGCTCAGCCCCGATGTGAACGATCCGGGCTACCGCGCTGTTTCCTATGACGAGGTCTATAACGCCTACAAGCAGCAGGCGAAGGCCCTGCATGACGGCGGCGTGGACCTGTTCCTGATCGAGACCGTCTTTGACACCCTGAACGCCAAGGCTGCGATCAAGGCCGTGAAGGACCTCGAGGACGAGGGCTATGAGCCCCTGCCCATTTGGATTTCGGGCACCATCACCGACCGTTCGGGCCGCACCCTGTCGGGCCAGACGGCAGAGGCCTTCTGGAACTCGGTACGCCACGCCAAGCCGTTCGCCGTGGGCTTCAACTGCGCCCTCGGCGCCGAGCTGATGCGTCCGCACATCGCCGAACTAAGCCGCGTCGCCGACACCCTCGTCAGCGCTTATCCGAACGCGGGCCTGCCAAACGCCATGGGCCAGTACGACGAAGAACCGCACGAGACAGGCCACTTCATCGAGGAATGGGCCAAGTCGGGTCTGGTCAATATCGTCGGCGGCTGCTGCGGCACCACGCCCGACCACATCAAACACATCGCCGACGAAGTGGCGGGCGTGGACCCGCGCACCATTCCGGAACGCCCCGTCGCGCTACGACTGTCGGGTCTGGAACCGTTCGAACTGGTCGCCTGATGTCTGACCTGCTGACGTTGGCCGACCAACTGGACGCGACCACCGACGAGCAGTTCGTCACGTGGGAGCGGACAGGCACCGGCTTCACCTATGCCAAATACGCGCCTGTCTTCCACGCGTGGGAGCGGGCGCTGGGGGCCATCGGTCTTGGCGGGCCGTCGGATGTCTATGACCGCATGCTGAAGGGTGAGCGGATACCGAACCCGTCGCTGGAAACCATTGCCGCCGCCGATCAGGCCACCCTGCTCGGCTATGCCACCTATATCGTGCGTTCCGAGAAGTTCAGCGAGGGCCACATCGCCGCTTGCCACCGCAAGGGCTACCTCGCCGCTATCGTCCGCCGCCTTGCCCAACTGGAAAACGCCTGATGCGCCCCACCTTCATCAACGTCGGCGAACGGACCAACGTCACCGGCTCGGCCAAATTCCGCAAGCTGATCGTCGAGGGTGATTACACCGCCGCGCTGGACGTCGCCCGCCAACAGGTCGAGGCCGGTGCTCAGATCATCGACGTGAACATGGACGAGGGCCTTCTGGATGGTCCCAAGGCCATGAAGACCTTCCTGAACCTGATCGCCGCCGAGCCGGACATCGCCCGCGTGCCGATCATGATCGACTCCTCCAAATGGGAGGTGATCGAGCAAGGCCTGAAGTGCGTTCAGGGCAAGCCGATCGTCAACTCGATCTCGATGAAGGAAGGCGAGGACGCCTTCCGCCATCACGCCGTGCAATGCCTGCGCTACGGGGCCGCCGTAGTGGTTATGGCCTTTGACGAGCAGGGTCAGGCCGACACCGCCGCCCGCAAGATCGAAATCTGCACCCGCGCCTACAACATCCTCGTCAACGAGGTCGGCTTCCCGCCCGAAGACATCATCTTCGACCCCAATATCTTCGCCGTGGCGACGGGCATCGAGGAACACGACAACTATGCCGTGGACTTCATCGAGGCCACGCGGGTCATCAAGCAGACTCTCCCCTATGCGCGGGTATCGGGCGGCGTCTCGAACGTGTCGTTCAGCTTCCGAGGCAATGAGCCGGTGCGCCGCGCCATCCACTCGGTCTTCCTCTACCACGCCATCAATGCGGGCATGGATATGGGCATCGTCAATGCGGGCGACCTGCCCGTCTATGACGACATCGACCCCGAACTGCGCGAGACCGTCGAGGATGTGATCCTCAACCGTCCGCAACGCACCAATGTCTCGAACACCGAGCGTCTGGTGGACATGGCCCCGCGCTACAAGGGTGAAAAGGGCGCGGCCAAGGTCGTCGATCTGGCATGGCGCGATCAGCCGGTCGGCAAGCGGATCGAACACGCCCTGGTCAACGGCATCACTGAATTCATCGAAGCCGACACCGAGGAAGCCCGCGCCCAGTCCGAACGCCCCCTGCACGTCATCGAAGGCCCGCTGATGGACGGCATGAACGTCGTCGGTGACCTGTTCGGCGCAGGCAAGATGTTCCTGCCGCAGGTGGTGAAGTCCGCCCGCGTGATGAAGCAGGCGGTCGCCTATCTGGAGCCCTTTATGGAGGCGGAAAAGGCCGGCAAGCCGCGCGAACAGGCGGGCCGCATCCTGATGGCAACCGTGAAAGGCGATGTGCACGATATCGGCCAGAACATCGTCGGCGTCGTGCTTCAGTGCAACAACTACGAGGTGGTGGACCTTGGCGTGATGGTGCCCGCCGATCGCATCATCGACGAGGCCATCGCCCACAACTGCGACATCATCGGCCTGTCTGGCCTGATTACCCCGTCGCTGGATGAAATGGTGTTTGTCGCCTCCGAAATGGAGCGGCGCGGCCTGAACATCCCTCTGCTGATTGGCGGCGCCACCACCAGCCGCACCCACACGGCGGTCAAGATCGAGCCTGCCTATAAGGCCGGATCGACCACCTATGTCGTCGATGCCAGCCGCGCCGTCAGCGTCGTTTCGGGCCTTCTGTCCAAGACCGACAAGGACAAGAACGAGGCTGCAACCCGCGAGGACTATGCCCGCATCCGCGAGCAATATGCCCGTGGTCAGGAAGTGAAGGCCCGCGCCGCCCTGCCCGCCGCCCGCGCCAACCGCTTCCGCGCCGAAAATCCGGCACCGCCGCCCGCGCCGTCTTTCATCGGCACCCGCGCCTATGAGTGGGACCTGAAGGATCTGGCCGACCACATCGACTGGACGCCCTTCTTCGCCAGCTGGGAGCTGATCGGGCGGTTCCCGCAGATTCTGGACGACGATATCGTGGGCGAGGCCGCACGCGACCTGTACCGCGACGCCCGCGCCATGCTGGACCGTATCGTCTCAGAGAAATGGTACACGGCCAAGGGCGTAGTCGGCTTCTGGCCCGCCAATGCCAAGGGCGACGACATTGTGGTCTGGGCCAACGATGACCGCCGCGAACAGATCGCCACCTTCCACGGCCTGCGCCAACAGATCGCCAAGAACAATGGCAAGCCGAACCTGTGCCTGTCCGACTTCGTGGCCGAAGACGGTGCCGACTATATCGGTGCCTTTGCCGTCACGGCGGGCCACGGCGAGCTGGCCAAGGCCGCAGAGTTCAAGGCAGCAGGCGACGACTATTCCGCCATCATGGCGACGGCGCTGGCCGACCGTCTGGCCGAAGCCTTTGCCGAGCGCCTGCATAAGGAAGTCCGCACCAAGCTGTGGGGCTATGCCGCCGACGAGGACCTGCCGGTTCAGGACCTGATCGAAGAGAAATACAAGGGCATCCGCCCTGCCCCCGGCTATCCGTGCCAGCCGGACCACACGGAAAAGGCCACCCTGTTCCGCCTGCTCGATGCCGAGAAGGCGGCGGGCATGGAACTGACCGAAAGCTATGCGATGAACCCGCCCGCCTCGGTCAGTGGCCTCTATTTTGGCCACAACGAAAGCCACTACTTTGGCGTCGGCAAAATCGATCGCGATCAGGTCGAAGACTACGCCGCCCGCAAGGGCTGGGACATTGCCACCGCTGAAAAATGGCTGGCCCCGATCCTGAACTATCAGCCCTGAAGCTGCTGAAAACAAAAATGAGGGGCGGTGGATCAACCACCGCCCCTCCTTTTTGCCCTAGAGCCAGATCGCCTTAGAAGTCGGCGGTCAGACCCACGAACATGAACCGACCCATCGAGTCGTAGACTTGCGGATAGGTGTTGTTGCTGCCCAGCGATTGCGAACCGGCATCTTGGGTCAGCGGCGGATCGATATCGAACACATTGTTGATACCGGCACGAACCTTGAGGTTGTGACGGGCCTGCCAGGTGACTGCCAGGTCGATGTAGTTACGGTCGCTGAGTTCGTACTCCGCCGATGCCGGAGCACCACCCAGGCTACCGTCGGGAGCGAGGTGAGCTTGGGTCACACTGCCGATATGGCGCCAGGTGGCCGTCAGATCGACGTTCCACGGGGTCATCCACGTCACACGGGCGCGGTGACGCCATTCCGGGTTCGGCAGCACGCAGACGCTGCCATAGTAACCTGCGCAGTCATAGACGCTGTTCGAGAAGCCCAGACCGGTGTCGGTTTCGAGGCTTTGCAGCCAGGTGCCCGACATACCAAAGGCCAGACGGCCCATGTCCGTCGCGCCCCAGTCGCTCAGGTCAACCGAGTAGTTGGCGTTCAAGTCGATGCCAGACGTGCGCTGGCCACCGATGTTGACACTCGTGTCCTCAACGTGGCCCTCGTTCAGCCACAGCGAACCGGTTCGTGCGTCACGTTTGATGCGCTCGCACATCTGGGTCATGTTCGCGACATAGCAGGCATCGAAGATGTTCTGAATGCCGAGGTTGCCGATCAGGTTTTCGACCTTGATGTCATAATAGTCGAGCGACAGGTTGAAGCCCGGCAGGAAGCGCGGCGTAAACACAGCACCAAAGGTGAAGGTCTCGGCCTCTTCCGGCGTCAGGTTGGTATTACCGCCCTGTTTGAAGCTGTACTGGTCGGACGGGTTGTACAGCAGTGGGTCCGCAGCCTGCGCCGCGGTAACCTGCCACGGATTGGTACCGATACACGAGGCCGGAACGGCACCGCCGCGGCCCACCGTCGAGCACGGATCAAACTTGGCATACGACAGGTTGTAGCCGTGGCCCTGGTACAGTTCGATCACGTTCGGAGCACGGACAGCCTTGGAGAAGCTGGCGCGGAAACGCACATCCTCGGTCGGGGCGTAATCCAGACCGATCTTGTAGGTATCGGCCGAATAGTTGTCGTACTTCGAATAGCGATAGGCCATGTCGAGCGACGACGAGTAGACCCACGACTTATTCTCGGCCAGCGGCAGTTGCAGCTCGCCAAAGATTTCCATCACGTCAGCCGAACCCGAATAGCCGATGGTCGGGCCACCTTGACCTGCACCGTCGTTGGCTTCGAACGCGGCATCGGCGTGGGATTCCAGCGCGTCACGGCGATATTCAACGCCGAGAGCTGCCTGAGCCGTCAGGTCCGACCACGGCATCTTCACGCCCAGATCGCCGCTGGCGACAGCCGTCACCATCTGCTGGGTGGTGTAGCCGCTTTGCAGCAGCGGGATCTGAAGATACTTCAGCGCTTCTGGGGTCACGCCACCCGGCGAGAAGATGTTGTACGGCACGCAGTTCTTGTCCGTGCCATCCACAACCGAGCGGCAGGTCGCCACGCCGTTGACATCAACCACGTCGAAGGCACGCGCCAGACGCTCTTTCGAGAAGTCGTTGTTGTAGACGCGATCCAGACCCACGCGCGAGAATTGGCCCGTGACGTCATAGTTCCAGCTGTCGGTCAGTGCGCCGCGAACGCCCGTCACCATCCGGAATGAGTTGTAGTGGATCGAATCCTGACGCGGACCGCCCTCGACGTTACGGCGACCAATCATCATCTCGACTTCGGTTACGGCACCGCCGCAGCCCAGCGTCGTACGCTGTTGTGCCGACAACAGCGGGTTGCCGCACTTCATATTGATGATCGGCCCCATGAAGGCCCCTGCCGGAGCGATCTGTGCCACGGACTTGTAGTCCGAGAACATCAGCTGGGCGTAGGCCTCGGCACGATCATTGATCTTATACGAACCCATGGCACCGAGGATGTAGCGCTCATCCGGGCGCTGGAAGTGCACATTGGCACCATAGTTGTAGACACCCGTCGTCTTGTCGTACGGCACAAAGGTCCCGTTATCGGCACTGCCCCCGATCGTCAGGGTGTCCCCGTTCAGCAGGTTGCGGAACTGGCCCGGGTATGAGGTTCCCGAACCCGAGCAGTAGAAGTTGTACGGGTCCGTTTCTGCGTCCAGACCCAGCGCGCAGGCACCAAAGTCACGCTGGCCGGCGACGATCTCGTTGTTGCGGCGGTAACCCGCATAGGCCATCAGGTTGGCACGGCCGTCATCCGAACCGGTACCCATGATGATGTTGATCGAGCGGCTCTCGCCGTCCGACACATTATCATCAGGCATCACGTATTCAGCCGGATTGCGCTTGGCGCTGTCCAACACGGCACGGCGCACATTGCCCGGACCGTCATAGTCGTTGTTGTGCTGATAGAAGCCGTACTGGGCATCGATCTGCAGGCCACGGAAATCCTTCTTGGTGATGAAGTTCACCACGCCCGAGATGGCGTCCGAGCCGTAGATAGCCGAGGCACCGCCGGTCAGCACTTCGACGCGCTCGATCAGCTGTTCCGGAATTTGGTTCAGGTCGGCTGCCACGTCGTTCGGCGAGCCGTAGCCCATGCGGCGACCGTCGATCAGCACCAGCGTGCGGTTGGCCCCCATATTGCGCAGCGACACCGTGGCGTTGCCGTAGGCACCGTTGGCCGAGGTCGAGTTCTGGGCAGCGAAAGCCTGCGGCAGCTGGGTCACCAGATCTTCGACGCGGGTCACACCGGCGACGTCGATATCCTCGCCGGTCACCTGGGTGATCGGGCTTGTGGTTTCCAGATTGCGCTGACGGATGCGCGAGCCGGTGACGACGATCTGTTCGACTTCGGCGACACCGTCATCGACTTCCTGGGCCGTGGCGGGGGCCGCCATGGCGAAGGTGCAAAGGCCGGCCAACATGGAACCGGCGAGCAGGCCGCGCCTGCCGTGGACTTTCAACATTCCCTCTCCTTTTCGGGACGAATACCCGAGCGATTTAACGGAGCGGAAGAAGAGTTAGTCCTGCGTGGAATATCAAATGTACAGATTGCAATGTTCAGCCAAACACATTGCTCTGTTTCTTTTTAAACACATAAATATTACGACGATATACTCAAATAAGTCGAAGCTGGGCCGAAAATATTACCTTGGCGTAATGATCGTCTATTTGAGACAAAAAGAAGGCGGCAGATTAACATCTGCCGCCCCCAATTCAATCTTCCAGGTGATTCCGGCTTAGAAGTCGGCCGTCAGACCCAGGAAGATGTAGCGACCCATCGCATCATAGAGCTGCGGATAGGTGTTGTTGTTGCCCGTGGTACCCACGCTGGCCGACAGCGGCGGATCGTTGTCCAGCACGTTGTTCACGCCGGCGCGGATCTTCAGGTTGCTGCGGGCTTGCCACGTCATCGCCAGATCGAGGTAGTTACGATCGTCCAGCTCGCGGTCCACACGCGGGCCGCTGTTGTTCAGGCTGCCATCGTCACCCAGCACGGCGATCTCGGTGCCACCGTAGTGACGCCACGTAGCCGACAGGTCCATGTCCCAAGGCGTGATCCAGGTGACACGGGCGCGGTGACGCCATTCCGGGTTCGGCACGCCGCACTGGTTCGCATAGAAGCCGGTGCAGTCGTAGACACTGTTGGCGAAGCCCAGACCGGTGTCGGTCTCGAGGCTTTCCAGCCAGGTACCGGCGAAGCTGAAGGCCAGCGAGCCGTACGAAGGGGCACCCCAGTTTTCCAGATCAACCGAGTAGTTGGCGTTGATGTCGACACCCGAGGTCTTCACGCCGCCGATGTTCACATTGGTATCGACGATGTGGCCGTCGGCCAGCCAGAAGGCACCCGTACCCGGATCACGGTTGATCTGCGAGCACGATTGCGCGTTGTTCGCCGTGTAGCAGGCGTCCAGCACGTTCTGCGCACCGATCTGACCGATCAGGTTGTCGACCTGAATGTCGTAGTAGTCGACCGACAGGTTGAAGCCCGGCAGGAAGCGCGGGGTCAGAACGACACCGAAGGTCAGGGTGTCGGCTTCTTCCGGCTCAAGGTTCGGGTTACCGCCTTGCAGGAAGTTGTACTGGCCCGACGGGTTGTTTAGCAGGTTGTTGGCCGATTGAGCCGCGGTGACCTGCCACGGGTTGGTACCGATACAGGCGGCCGGAACCGGACCTGCATTATTGGCCGCACGACCCGGTGCCGAGCACGGATCATAGTCCAGATCGAACAGGTTGAAGCCCTGGGCAGCGAACATCTCGATCACGTTCGGCGCACGAACAGCACGCGAATAGCTGCCGCGGAAGCGGACGTCTTCGATCGGCGCGTAGTCCAGACCCACCTTGTAGGTGTCGGTCTCGAAGTTCGAGTACTGCGAGTGACGGTAGGCCGCATCCAGCGAGGCCGTGTAGGCCCATGGCTGGTTGTCAGCGATCGGCACCTGAACTTCGACGAAGCCTTCGATGACCGAGGCATTACCGCTGAAGCCGATGGTCGGACCGCCCTGCCCTGCACCGTCGCCGGTGGCGAAGGAGGTGTCGGTGACCGAGTTCAGCGAGTCACGGCGATATTCCGCACCCACAGCGATCTGGATGTTGTTGTTGGCCGTCGAGAAGCCGAAGCCGGTATCGCCGCTGATAACAGCCGACAGCACCTGCTGGGTGGTTTCACCGGTTTGGATCAGCGGGATTTGCAGGTAGTCGAGCGCTTCCTGCGTCACGCCGCCCGGCGAGAAGATGTTGTACGGAACGCAAGCGGTGTCCGTGCCATCCACAACCGACCGACAGGTCGGCACGCCGTTGACGTCAACCACGTCGAACGCGCGGCCCAGGCGGGTGTTGGAGAAGTCGTTCAGATAGGTACGGGCCAGACGAACACGCGAGAACTGGCCGGAAACATCGTAGTTCCAGTTCTCGTTGATCGCGCCACGAACGCCGATGACGCCACGGTAGGACTGGTAGTTGATCGAGTCCTGACGACCGCCGCCTTCAACGTTACGACGACCAATCAGCATGTCGACGGAGGTGGTGCCAGCGTCACAGCCGATAGCCGTGGCCTGTTGAGCCGACAGCAGCGGGTTGGCGCAGCTGACGTTGATGATCGGGCCGAGGAAGGCCCCCGACGGGGCGATTTGTGCAATCGACGAATAGTCCGAGAACATCAACTGGGCGAAGGCCTCAGCCTTGTCGTTCAGCTTATAGGTCCCGAAGGCACCCAGGGTGTAACGCTCATCCGGACGCTGGAAGTAGTTCACCGGACCGAAGTTATAAGCGCCGGTCGCCGTGCTGTACGGCGTGAAGGTGCCGTTGCCCACGCCCGACGAACCGCCAACCGTGAACGCACCATCATTGGCCAGCGAGATGAACTGGCCCGGGAAGGCCGTGCCGGAGCCACCGCAGGTAAAGTCAGTGCCGTTGGCGGCGGTACCGCCCAGCGAACACGAGGAATAGTCGCGCTCGGCACCGATGACCTGATTGTTCTTACGATAGCCGGCATAGGCCATCAGGCTGCCGCGACCATCGTCGGACTTCACGCCCATAACCGCGTTGATCGAGCGGCTTTCACCGTCGACCACGTTGTCGTCCGGCAGGACGAACTGCGACGGGTTCAGTGCAGCACGACCTTGGATGACGTTGCGCAGATTGCCCGGACCATCATAGTCGTTGTTGTGCTGATAGAAGCCGTATTGAGCGTCGATCTGCAGACCTTCGAAGTCCTTCTTCATGATGAAGTTGACGACGCCGGCCACAGCATCCGAACCGTAGATAGCCGAGGCACCACCGGTCAGCACTTCAACGCGCTCAACCAGTTGTTCCGGGATCTGGTTCAGGTCGGCCGCGTCGTCGTTCGGCGAGCCATAGCCCATGCGGCGACCGTCGATCAGCACCAGGGTGCGCGACGAGCCGAGGTTGCGCAGCGAGACGGTTGCGGTACCCGATGCACCGTTCGACACGGTCGAGTTTTGCGCGGCGAAAGCCTGCGGCAGCTGGGCCACCAGGTCCTCGACGCGGGTCACACCGGCAACGTCGATATCCTCACCGGTGACCTGAACGACCGGGCTGGTCGTCTCAAGGTTGCGCTGACGAATGCGCGAGCCGGTAACGACGATGTCGCTCACCTGAGTGGCCTGATCGCCCTCTTGCGGCACGGCTTCCTGTGCAAACGCGGTAGATGCCATTCCGGCGACGGTAAAGCCCGCCAGAATGCTTGTAGCCAATAGACCTGGCCGCCCTCTGAACTTCGACATGTCGAATCCTCCAACAGCATAAAATAAATGCCCGACCGCATGCTGTTATCCGAAAGAGGAATTTGCCACACAATTGCGACATATGTGACATTATCAAGATAATTGAGTCACCTTTTGAACACACGTTATGACGTCAACCAATTAAGGCAAAGCTTCCAATGATAATAATTACTCAAGCTTCACTATTAACAAGCTTGGCCATATTCTCTTATGGTCAAGCTGAACCACTGACCGCATTGTTTAACTGTGAGAATTTGTCATCAAGCGAAGCCGTGGCGACCTGCTTCCGGAACGAGGCGCAGCAGCTCCGCACCCGTATCGCCCAGGGCGATGTGATGGTGATCGATAAGGCCGCAGCGGAAGAACGCAGCCGGTCCACCTTTGGACAGAGGCGTGACGAAACCATCGCCGCAACGCTTGGCGTAGAGGCTCCGGACCGGATCGAATCAACTTTGGCGAGTGCCGCTGCGCTGGGTGACGGGAAGCATCGCTTCACCCTGGCCGACGGCTCCCAATGGTTGCAAACCGACAGCGACCGCGTGCGCCCCGGTATGCGCGCCGGCCAATCTGTCGTGGTCAAACGCGCCACGCTTGGCAGCTATTTCCTGCAAATCGAAAACAGACGCGACATCCGCGTCCGCCGCGTGGACTAGGCGCAAAAGAAAAGGCGGTAGCCGAAGCTACCGCCTTCCCTTTTGTAGACCGAGTGGTCGTACTTCTTAGAACTTGGCGCGGGCCGAGATCGAGAAGTTACGGCCGAACAGACCCGGATAGTAGATCTGCACGTCGGTGTTGGCCTGACCGTTGTAAACGCCGATCGGCAGCAGCGGAGCGGTCTTGTCGAAGACGTTACCGATGAAGGCCGTCAGTTGCAGGCTGTCGGTGACATTCCAGCGGGCCGAGAAATCGACGTAGCTAGCGGCCGGGGTCTTGTAGACCGTGTCATCGAAGGCGTTGGTGAAGGTGACGTCGTTCAGTTCCGGGGTGTACGACCAGCGGCCGAACAGGGTCCAGTCACCGATGTCGTAGGTCACCGACAGAACCGACTTCCAGTCGAACGATGCGCCGCCGATGGAGGCCCATGCGTTACCGACATCGTCGTCGCCGTCGAAGTTCAGCTCTTTAACGATGGTGAGCAGTTCGTTGAAGGCCAGACGGCCCTTCCAGCCGTAGTCAGCCAGGTCGACGCTCCAGTCGATCTGGGTGTCGTAGCCCTTCGTACGGTAGAAACCACCGTTCACGCGGCTGGTGTTGACGTAGTCCAGCTGACCGGTGACTTGGTCACGGAACACCTTCGAGCAGGCGGTGGAGTTGATGTCCAGGCCGCTGTAGCAGGAGTTCACCCAGTACGAAGCACCCAGCGACGCAATGATGTCGGTGATTTCGATATCATAGTAGTCGATGGTGGCGCGGAAGTTGCCGATCGGGAACGACTTCGGCTGGAACACTGCACCGATGGTGAAGGTTTCGGCCGATTCCGGCTTCAGGTCCGGGTTACCGAAAGCGAAAGCTTCGGTCTGGCTGTTAGCCTGGGTAAGACCCGTGGTGAAGTCGATCGCCGGAGCTTGCAGGTTACACAGGTTAGCCAGAGCGCCCGAAGGAGCTTGACCGCCCTGGATCATGCAGGGGTCGATAACCGACGGGAAGCCTTGGTCACCGTTTTGGAACAGCTCGAAGATGCTCGGAGCACGAACAGCCGAGTTGAACACGGTACGGAACTTCAGCCAGTCGAGCGGCTCGTATTCCAGACCAACCTTGTAGGTGTCCAGACCGCCAACGGTGCTGTAGTCCGAATAGCGGTAACCGAAGTCCAGGCCCAGGTACTTGGCGGCCGGCAGGTCACGCAGCAGCGGAACCGACAGTTCGCCGTACAGTTCGGTCACGCTGACCGAGCCGTTTTGGTCCTGAATGGCGTTGAAGCCATAGATGTTACCGGCGCGCTGTTCATTGTCGACTTGGAACGATGCGCGGCTTTCACGCCATTCCACACCAAACACAGCAGCCAGATCACCAGCCGGCAGGGTCATCAGCGAACCACGAACGAAGGCAGCCAAGCGCGACTCTTCGATGTCGGTGGTCGAGAAGGTCGGAACGGTCAGGAAGTTGACCATTTCCTGCGTCAGAGTGCCTTCGCCAAAGATATCCAGCGGCACGCAGCCCGGCAGTGCATTCGAGCCCAGCGAAGCACCCGAGGTCGGATCCTGACAGCCCGACAGACCTTGGAAGAAGGCGGTCTTGTTGGCCGAGTTCTTGCCGTTGTCCTGCAGCTGGTTCTTGCCATAGCTGGCGGTCAGCGACCAATCCCAGCCCGAGTCACCGAAGTCACCCGACAGGGTACCGATCATCGACAGGGCGCTAGACTTGGTCTCACCCAGACGCGGACCCAGTTCGTTGGTACGACGGTCCATGTTGAACGGAGCCAGCGGATCAGCACGAGTTTGCAGCGCAGCCCACAGGTCGGCGTGCTTGGTCTGGATCAGGTCCTGCATGGCCGGGGTCAGGTTGACAACCAGACCGGTGGCCGGGGTCGGAGCCAGCGAAACTTCTTGCCAGGTGTTGGCATAGTTCAGACGCAGATCCAGGCGGACGCCGTTCTCGAAGTCATAGTGACCGACGGTCGAGATATTGAAGCGCTCCGACGGCAGGATCAGGTAGTTGTCCGGGCCGTAGTTATAGCGCGACGAACCAGCAGCGCGATCCGGAACTGTACAACCGCCCGAACCCGCAAACGGCGTCAGCTTGCCCGAGGTGTCGAACGACAGGTTGCCTGCGTTATAGTCAGCAGTGTTGGCCACACCATCGCAATTGACGTCATAATTGCCGGCCAGGAAGTTGGTGTTACCAGCGCCAGCAACCGCGGCACCCAGACCCGCGAACGGGTTGTTGCCGTTGTTATAGATAGTACCCCAAGCCGAGGTGCCCGAACCACCCGAGAAGTAGTTACCGCCACCACCGGCGACAGCATCCCAGTACTCTTGGGCGCTACCGACGACAACCGGACGGCCATCAGCGGTGTAGGCAACGCCGCGCGAGACCGAAGCGAACGGAACGTCGCCTTGGCTTACGCCCTCACGGCTGTAGTAGCTGGCGTAGGCGGTCATGTTACCGCGACCGTTGGCGAAGTTACCACCGATCAGGCCGTTGATGGTGAATTCCGGCTTGTAGCCGTCGAACGACTGGGCGTAGGAGGCCGAGATTTCGGCACCTTCGTAGTCGTCCTTCAGGACGAAGTTCACAACGCCGGCAACAGCGTCCGAACCGTAAACGGCAGATGCACCACCGGTCACGACTTCAACGCGGTTGATCAGGGCCGACGGGATCGAGTTGATGTCGACAACGCCGGTGGTCGACGAAGCCGGAACACGCTCGCCGTTGACGATGACCAGAGTACGCGAGGTACCCAGACCACGCAGGTCGACGGTTGCGAACGATTCACCACCCGAGTTGTTCGAGGTAGCCATGTTACCGGCAACCACCGACGGCAGTTGGTTCAGCAGGTTTTCGACCGACAGCGTGCTGGTCAGTTCGATGGTTTCGGCGGTCACGGTCGTGACCGGGCTCGGAGCATTATAGTCCTGACGGACGATACGCGAACCAGTGACGACGATGTCCTGGACCTGGGTGGTCTCCGATTCCTGAGCGTGGGCCATGCCCGCAGCGCCCAGAGCCGTAAAGCCGGCGATAATCGAAGTTGCGAGCAAGCGCTCGCGCTTTGAAATCGACTTCATGTCTCTCTCTTACCTCCAAATGGACCGGCGAAATTCGGTTACCCCCGTCTCAACCGGCCCTGTTTCCCCGTCAGCAAATCCAGCGGAACTCTGGTTTGTGACCGACATCCACCCGTAGAACTTTATGGCACAGCTAGGCCAACACAATTAACTTCGGGCAACAAATCGGCCTAGATAATGTCATAATTTAGCAACGCTTTGGATCAGCCGCTCAAAGCTAAGCTATTTCTATATAGAGGAATTAGCAGGTGAAAATTTCCAACAACCTTTGCAGTATCGCAGTTCTTTCATTTGGAATTGCGACATTTTTAGTGCCAACTTCTAATAGCCACGCTCAAAGCGCGAACGCTGTTCCGGATACCGGCACGAGCCTCAACACCCTGCTCGCCTGTGGCGAAATTGCCGACGGCACCGCCCGCCTAGCGTGCTTTGATTCTCGGACCTCGCAGGTGAAGGCCGAGATTGCCAGCGGCGATCTTGTCCCTGTTTACAAAGCGGAAATCCGCGCTGCCCGTCGCGGGCTGTTTGGAATTGACCGTATCAGCGTTCCGCAATTTCTATCCTCGGACTCCGAAGAGATCAGCGAGATCGAAACGACAATTGTGTCCGCAAATCGTTCACCGGCAGGTGTGTGGCGGTTCGTGCTCGCCGACGGTTCGGAATGGGAGCAGCTGGACACATCCAACCCCTATTTCTCGTCGCGACCGGGCACCGAAGTGCGCATCCGCAGGGGCGCGATGAACAGCTATCTGCTGACCGTGGGACGTGCGAGCGCGATTAGGGTAAACAGACGCCGCTAATAGGGTTCGCGGGGTTGTCCATGCAGTTCATCAAATCGTTCGACTTTGAATACGGCCGCTGTGACCGGCTGTCCGAACGGGTCGAGCGCGTGATTGCCAACAACCCCGGTCCCTTCACCTTTACAGGGACCGGCACCTATATCGTCGGCGGAAGCCATGAAGGTGCCGCTGTGGCGGTGATCGATCCCGGGCCGTTGGATGAGGTGCATCTGGATGCCCTGCTGCGCGCCATCGGCAGCCGCGCGGTCAGCCACATCCTTGTCACCCACACCCACGCCGACCACTCTCCTCTCAGCGAACGTCTTTCCAAGGCGACGGGTGCTGCCATCTATGCCGCCCCCCTGCCCCACAACGCAGGTGGCGGGCAACTCGATGCCGAGGACGACGACCGATTTAGCCCCGACGTGCTGGTCAGCGATGGCGACCGGATCGAGGGCCATGGCTGGACCCTCGAAGTGGTTGCCACCCCGGGCCATGCGTCCAACCACATCTGCTTTGCGCTGCTGGAAGAAAACGGCCTGTTCAGTGGCGATCACATCATGGGGTGGTCGACCACCATCGTCGCCCCGCCGGACGGCAATATGAGCCAGTATATGGCCAGTCTGGACAAGGTGATCGCGCGCGACTTCCACGTCATTTGGCCCACGCACGGTGCCCCGATCACCGACGTCGCGCCATTTCTTGCTGGCTATAAGGCGCACCGGCTGGAACGCGAGCGCCAGATACTGGAACGACTTTCAGCGGGTGATCGCACCATCGCCGAGATGGTGCCCGTTCTCTATGCCGCCGTCAGTCCGAGCCTGTGGCCCGCGGCCAGTCTGTCGGTGCTGTCGCATCTGCAAAAGCTGGTGAATGACGGCACCGTTTCGGTCGCGGGGCAAAGCGGGCTGGAGGGCGTCTGGACCCTCGTTCAGCCCGTCAACGCAGGGCGTTAATCTCGGCCACCACCTTCTTGGCGAGGTCGCAGGCGCGCGGGCCGACCGCGAGCTGATCACGTCCTGCCACGCGGATATCGGTGCGGCCCGGACGGATGCGGACGGTCACGTCGTGCTGGATGCCGAACCACATGCCCTGCTGCCAGCCTTCGACACGGAAGGGCGATGTTCCCATGACGGTCAGCCCCGCCTGTTTCATGCCCCAAGCCACAACCTCGGGGGCCAACTGGCTGTCGATGCCTTCAAGGCCGTCGCATTTTTGCGGCTGGCTGGCCGGAACACGTTCGGCACGGCGCTCGGACAGCATCTGGCGACCGAAGGCTGGCGGCTCTTCCAGATCGCTCGCGACGTCGCGGGGCGCAGGATAAAAGCGGATGGCCTGCACCTGATAGATCAGCAGGCTGGCAAGCCCGACCACCAGCGCAGTGGCAGCATAGGGCCATACCGGACGCGACCAGAAGACCAACAGGATCGACAAGACGCCTGCCAGCCCACCTATCCACGCCATGGCCAGCCCGCCGCGAAGGGTGACGACCTGAAGCGCGGGCTTCAGGTCCGCCAACCCCATTCGGACAGCCAGAACAGCCACCAGAGCAACCAATGGTGCGATCACCGCAAGAAATACGGCCAACTTCGCCAGCTTCAATGCCGTACGGTTCACCCCTGCCATACGCTCGCTCCTTAGGCGTTTAGATCTATGTCGCTGAAGGTAAACGATAATCCTTCATGCGCTCGCGCAACAGCTTCTTGTCGATCTTGCCCGTTGCGCCAAGCGGAATCTCGTCCACTGCGACAACATCATCGGGCATCCACCACTTGGCGATCTTGCCTTGCAGGAAGTCGAGATGCTCCTGCTTGTCCAGTATCTCGCCCTCTTTCAGCTTCACGATCAGCAGCGGGCGCTCGTCCCATTTGGGATGGGCCGCACCGATAACCGCCGCCAGTTCGACCTTGGGATGGCCGACAGCAAGGTTTTCGATCTCGATAGAACTGATCCACTCACCGCCGGACTTGATCACATCCTTGGCGCGGTCGGTGATGTGCATGAAACCGTGCTGGTCGATGGTGGCCACGTCGCCGGTATCGAAATAGCCGTCCTCGTCCACGATGGGCCCGTCACCCTTGAAATAGGCCTTGGCGACGGTCGGTCCTTTGATCAGCAGGCGACCGAAGGTTTCGCCATCATGCGGCAGTTCCTTGCCATCGTCGCTTTCCAGTTTCAGCGACACCCCTAGCGGCGGGATGCCTTGTTTGATGCGTTGGCGGATCTGGTCGTCCTTGTCCCACGCGCGCATTTCCGGCCTCAGGTTGGAGATGGTCCCGACGGGCGAAGTTTCGGTCATGCCCCAGCCCTGAACCACCTCGATACCGTATTCGTCCTCAAAGGCGCGGATCAGCATTTCCGGCACTGCCGCGCCGCCGATCAGCACGCGCTTGACGGTGGACAGCCGCACGCCCGTGTCGCGCATATGCTGCAACAGCCCCTGCCAAACGGTGGGCACCGCAGCCGAGAAGGTCACGCCCTCGGTTTCCAGCATCTCATAGATTGAAGCACCGTCCATCTTTGCGCCCGGCATGACCAGCTTGGTCCCCGTCGCCGGCGCGGCAAAGGCGATACCCCATGCATTGGCATGGAACATCGGCACCACCGGCAGGATCACATCATCAGGCGTCGCGCCCAGAACCGATGCCTGCATCGTCATCAGCGTGTGCAGGAAGTTGGAACGGTGCGAATACAGCACGCCCTTGGGATTGCCCGTGGTGCCAGAGGTGTAGCAGAGGCCACAGGCGGTATTCTCGTCAAACCCGCCCCAGACAACATCGGCAGAGGCTTGGTCGATCAGGTCCTCATAGGCCTCGCAGTTCGGCAGTTTGGTCTGCGGCATGTGCGCCTTGTCGGTCATAATGACAAAGCGTTCGACATTGGGAATATGCGGCAGGATCGCTTCGAGCAGCGGTACGAAGGTCAGGTCTGTCAGCACCACGCGGTCTTCGGCGTGGTTGATGATGTAGACCAGCTGCTCAGCGAACAGGCGCGGGTTCAGCGTATGGCACACCGCGCCGATACCCATGATGCCGTACCATGCCTCGACATGACGGTCGGTGTTCCAGCACAGGGTCGCAACACGATCGCCGGCATTTATGCCCCACGCCTTCAATACATTGGAGAATTTCTTGGCTCGGTCATGGACCTCGGCATAGGTCACGCGTGTGATCGGACCTTCCACGGAGCGGGTCACCACCTGCGTATTGGGGTGCCAGTTCCGCGCGTGGTCCAAAATGCGGTCCACGGTCAGCGGCCAGTCCTGCATCAGTCCGAGCATTAAGCGTTCCTCCTGTCTTTCCCTTGGTGCCTTTATTGTTTTGTGATCAGCACTCACCGAACGCTATGACATTAAAGCCTCGGTACGCAACGTGACCTAGGGTCAGCATTTGCGCGACAAATTGATCTTATTGCCCATTGGTCTTCTTGCGCCGACGCCCGCGAGGGTGAAAGAGACGCGTCCATGACCATTCTTATTGCTATCACTGGCGGCTCGGGCTCGGGCAAATCCACCCTTGCCGAGGCGCTTATTGACGGACTGCCGTCGGGCACCGCCTGCCTCCTGCGCGAAGATTCCTATTACAGGGACGCCGCTTCGGTCCCCGGCTTTGATCCGGCAACGCACGACTTTGACCACGTCGATGCGCGCGATCACGATTTGCTTATCCGTGACCTGATGACCCTGAAGAATGGTCAGGACATCGTCGCCCCCGTCTATTCCTTTCTGACCCACGGCCGCGAGCCGGGTGGCGAACCGATCAAGGCCGCAGAGGTGGTGGTCATCGAAAGCACCCACCTACTGTGCAATCCGCAGCTGACGGCGCTGTTCGACATCAAGGTCTATGTCGATACCCCGGCTGATATCCGTTTCATCCGTCGCCTACTTCGCGATCAGGTCGAGCGTGGCCGCACCGCCGATTCCGTGGTGAACCAGTACCTGCTGACCGTTCGTCCGGGGCACGAGTCCTTTACCGAGCCGTCTCGCGTCCACGCTGACTTTATTGTCGCTGACGCTACGGCGGCGGTTCGTCTGGTCGACAACCTTGCCGTCAAACGTTTGGTCGCTCCGGTACTTACCCATCCTCTACTCGAGAAGTTTCGAGCCTGATGTATTAGAATGAAAACAACCCGATCAGTCCTAACTGTCGGGTTTTTTCATGTAGTTACAAAATAAATACCGTCGGTATCCTTGCGTCGCAGCTTCTGCTACGACACAGTCAAGGTTAACTACTGCTAAGCTTTGACGGTATCGCATGGCCCCGGGTCGTGACCCACGTATTGACTCTATCATTCGCGAAGCGCGTCTGCGCTTCGTGACCGACGGCTATGCCGCTGCGCGTATCGAGCCTATTTCCCGTGCCGCAGGCGTGTCCACGGCCACACTCTACACCTTCTTCCCCAGCAAGGCGCATCTGTTCGAAGCCGTCATCGAGGCTGCCTCTCAAGAGTTTTACGATCGGGTCAGCGTCGTCGCGTCCAACAGCCAGCCGTCACGCGAACGCATGACCGAGTATCTGGTAGGCTATGCCGAGTTCCTGTCGGACGCATTCGTCCGCAAGATGTTCCGGCTGGTCATGGCCGAGCGTCCCCGCTTTAACGACAAGGCGGTCGAGTTCTTTGACAAAGGCCGCGGCGACATCGCCCACGAACTGATCACCATGGTCGAAACCCTGGCGGAAGACAGCGTGCTCAAGGTGCACAAGCCCAGCTGGGCCATCACCCAATTGCTGGGCATGATCGAATACCCGCTGCTGCTGTTGCCGCTGGCATCGGGCAAAGATCCGGTTCAGTCGCGCAATGGCCGCGCCATCGTCGAGGATGCCATCGAGACCTTCTGGGCGCGCTACGCCGCCTAGGCCGCTTTACGGGTAAAGGCGCTCGATCACCCAGTTGCCGTCGCGCTTCACAAAGCGGATGCGGTCGTGCAGGCGGAATTTGCGGTCACGCCAGAACTCGATAGCCACCGGAACCAGTCGCCAGCCCGACCAGTGCGGCGGACGCGAAACGTCCTGCCCTTCAAAACGGGCGGTTTCCTCGGCCACGCGGGCCTCCAGCTCGTCACGGCTGGCCAAGAGGCGCGACTGGGCCGAGGCCCATGCGCCGATCCGGCTTTCACGCGCACGGCTGGCGAAATAGCTGTCGGCTTCCTCTGCGGTGACAGGCTCCACATGGCCGCGCACCCGCACCTGACGGCGCAGCGACTTCCAGTGGAACACCAGCGCCGCCTGCGGACGCGCCGACAGTTCCCGCCCCTTGGCGCTCTCGAGGTTGGAGTAGAAGGTGAACCCGCGTCGATCCAAATCCTTCAGCAGCACGATCCGCGCATCCGGCATGCCGTCCGCATCCACGGTGGCCAGCGTCATGGCATTGGGATCGTTCGGCTCGCTCTGCCCTGCCTCGGCCAGCCAGTTGGCAAACACCGCATAGGGATCGCCGCCGTCAAAGATGCTGTCGTCCGCATTGCGGACCAGCTGGGCGTCATAGTCTTCGCGAGAGGGGCTGGGCGGGATCACAGGGTTGCTCATAGTCCCGCCTTATAGCGCCCTGCCCGCGCCCGCCCAACGGCTCAAGCGATCAAATCGGATGGATTACGGTTAACGGGCTCTTGACCATATTGGGCCAATACTGCCCCCATGAACGAGAGACAGCTAACGGTAGCCCAAGCGTACCGGGTGCTGGGGCTGAACGGCCCCGTCACACCGTCAGAGCTATCCGCCGCCTTCCGCAAGGTGGCCAAGGCTGTTCACCCTGACTCGCCGCGCGGCGATGTCATTCTGTTCCGCTATGTGCTGGACGCCTATCACCTGCTTCAGCAGCAACCGCCCTCGCGCCCGCTGCTTCAGGCTCCGGCCAGCGGGCTGCGCGTGGTGCGCCCTCCGGCAGAGGTGGTCATCACCCCGCTTCAGGCACTCAAGGGCGGCATTGCCAGCACCTATATCCGCGACCGCCAATACCGTCTGCGACTGGCCCCCGGCCTGCGCCACGGCGACCGCCTGCGGCTCAAGAATGTCGGCACGGTTCCGGTCAGGATCAAACCGGCACAGGGCCTGTCGGTCTTTGGCGACGACCTGTTCTTCCAGACCGCTGTCGATGCCCAGTATCTGCGCGATGGAGGCCGGATAGAGGTCCTCACGCCGCTGGGGCCGCAAACCGTCTGGCTGGTGCCGGATATGGAATCGCCTGTGCGGCTTTGCCTCGACGGATTGGGGCTGCCTGCGCGTGGTTCGTACAAGACGGGCGACCTGATTATTTCCCTTACCGCCCGCCAGTCGCCCCTGTCCGAAGCCGAGTATCGACGCGAACGCTTCACTGAGGTCTGGACGGCACGGGCGACTGCTGCGTAAAGCCGTACCCATGTCACATAACAGCTTCGGTCACCTGTTCCGCATCACCACCTGGGGCGAAAGCCACGGGCCGGCCATTGGCGTCGTCGTTGACGGCTGCCCGCCGTTGATCCCGCTGACCGAAGCGGACATCCAGCCTTTTCTGGATCAGCGCAAACCGGGCGGCAGCCGCTTTGTCACCCAGCGCCAAGAGGCCGACGCGGTGAAAATCCTGTCGGGCGTGTTCGACGACGGTAACGGCCCCGTCACCACCGGCACGCCGATCAGCCTGATGATCGAAAACACCGACCAGCGGTCCAAGGACTATGGCGAGATCGCCCACGCCTTCCGCCCCGGTCACGCCGACTTCACCTATCAGGCCAAGTACGGCATCCGCGACTATCGCGGCGGTGGCCGCTCATCCGCCCGCGAAACGGCCAGCCGCGTCGCCGCTGGTGCCGTGGCGCGTAAGGTTCTGGGTGACAGCATCCAAATCCGCGCAGGCGTGGTGCAGCTGGGTCCGCACCGCATCCCTGACGGCCAGATCGACTTCAGTGCCGTTTACGACAACGCCCTGTTCGCGGCGTCCAATGAAGTCGTGCCGGAATGGGAAGCCTATCTGGATACCGTGCGTAAAGCGGGCTCCAGCATCGGTGCGGTCGTCGCGCTGGAAGTCACCGGCGTTCCCGCCGGATGGGGCGCACCGCTTTATGCTAAGCTCGATAGCGAACTTGCATCAGGGCTGATGACCATCAACGCCGTCAAGGGCGTGGAAATCGGCGCGGGCTTTGAGGCCGCCATGCTGTCAGGCGAGGAAAACGCCGACGAGATGCGTATGGGCGAAGATGGCGAACCTGTCTTCCTGTCGAACAAGGCGGGCGGCATCCTCGGCGGCATCTCGACGGGCCAGCCCGTCACCGCCCGCGTGGCCTTCAAGCCCACCTCCTCCATCCTCACCCACCGCCAGACCATCAACCGCGATGGTCAGGAAGTGGACCTGCGCACCAAAGGCCGCCACGACCCCTGCGTCGCCCTGCGCGGCGTTCCGGTCGTCGAAGCGATGGCAGCGATTGTGCTGGCGGATGCGAAGCTACGGCATCGGGCGCAGGTGGGGTAACGCTTCCCATCCTCTGCTCGCAGGGGAGAGACTTACCATTTCTGAAAATAGCGCCATCGCCAGACTATCAAATTCGCGATAATCTATGCCATAGGAAGTGATTTCATGGCCTAATGCTTATCTGTTACATCGGAAGATGATTTTTCTTTAATGAACACCTCTAAAAAATCCCGATCTACAAAACAGAAATCTACAAATACGTCTGCAGGTATAGACGGCAATACGCTAATCAGATTTCCTAGCGCAACACGCTCGCAATCACTTAGTAAATTTTCTACATACTTATAGCTAACCGCCCTCTTATCAGTGTTGCGAAGCATATCTCCATTCATCCAAAAATACTCTGCAAGCTCAGCTAACTGAACACCGTATTCAGGGCTAATATCAAGCGGTGAAATGGCTTCAATTTTTTCTGCATGACGGATCAACATCTGCCCAGTTCGATCTGCCTGCTTTATAGGAACCACTGCCTCTGGATCTTTAGCCTCCGCATAAGAAGACCTCATGGCGTTAGAGGCCCTCAATACCCTTAAGCCCGCACCAACCGCAGCCAAATTTCGCTTATCGTCAGCGATAGAGATTAACTCTCTCGCTTCATCTTGAGACTGCTTTGCGTGTTCGAGCTGTTGCTCGGCCATATCCAAGCTGCGATTAGTATTCCTCTGCCCCAGCACTATCGCGATTATCGCCGCAACGCTGCTTAGAACAGAGCCTACCGCTCCGAAATCAATCTTCGTCGCCCAGCAAACGTCCATCCGCTCCTCCCCCTTTGTGGTGCGATACTCACAATGAAGAGACTTCACTAACTCGCAAGCAAATCTCACCCTGTAACAATCCGTGATCCCCTTACCCCTATTCGTAACAGTAACTGTTCCTTATATAGCTCTCAACGACGCAGCAACGGGCTGCACACTTTAAGCGTTGGGGAGATCACCATGATCGATGTCCGTCCTTTCAATACCCTCGGTGGTGCCAACCACGGCTGGCTGAATGCCAAGCACCACTTCTCGTTCGCCAACTATTACGACCCGAACCGTATGGGCTGGGGCCGTCTGCGCGTCTGGAACGATGACGAGATCGGTGCGAAGTCGGGCTTTCCGCCCCACCCGCACGCCGACATGGAAATCATCACCTATGTCCGCACGGGGGCCATCACCCATCAGGACTCCATGGGCAACCAAGGCCGCACCGCCGCTGGCGATGTGCAGGTCATGAGCGCCGGTATCGGTGTGCGTCACGCCGAGTACAATATGGAGAACGAGCTCACGACCCTGTTCCAGATCTGGATCGAGACGGACCGTCCGGGTGCCGAGCCGTCGTGGGGTCAGCGCGAGTTTCCGAAGGCCGACCGCTCGGGCAAGTTCACCGTCGTCGCTTCCGGCGATCCGGCGGACGAAGCCCTGAAGATCAACGCCGACGCCAAGGTTCTGGCCGCCACCCTGAAGGCGGGCGAGAGCCTGAGCTATGACCTGAAGTCGGGCCGCCGCGCCTATCTGGTCCCCGCCGTGGGTCAGGTGGACGTGAACGGTACCCACCTCAACGCCCGCGACGGCGCAGGCATCATCGACGAGGCCGTGATCACCATCACCGCCAAGGAAGATGCCGAACTGGTGATGGTCGACAGCCTGTAAGGCGGTCGTATCCCCCAACGATCAAGGGCGCTGGATCACTCCAGCGCCCTTTTTCGTATTTCTAGGATTGGGTCGCCCGCCACACCATGCGGGCGTTGGCAAAGGGCTGGCCCTGATCGTCCGCCTCGCGCTGGCTCTCGATGATGAAGCCATAGCGTTCATAGAAGGCCATGGCCTTGGCGTTGTCGGTATAGACTTCCAGCGTCAGGCGGTCGTGGCGCGTGGCCGCGAAATCCAGCAGTTGCCGCCCTACGCCCTGCCCCTGCTGTTCCGGATCAACAAACAGCGCCGCGATATGGCTTTTCAGCAGGCACAGGAAGCCGATGGCTTTACCGCCCCGCTCGGCCACCCATGTGCTGGCCATCGGCAGATAGACATCCTCCATCAGCGGCTGCTGCTCGCGCAGTGTCGCCTCTCCGATAAAGGGGTGAGCGATGATCGACGCCCGCAGCCAGATATCCGACAGCACGGACGTATCCTTGTCCGCTTCGAAACGGCGGATGGTGACGGCTTCCTGCATGGTTTCCCCGTTCACGCGCGACGCAAGGTCCAGATGACCAAGGCCGCGATGGACGACGCGCCGACCGCTGCGACGATGGGCAGGGCCTGAGCCATCTGCCCCTGCGCCGCCGCCCACGTCAGGCCCATCAGAACACCGCCGCCCGCCACCACCGCCATGGCCAGACGCGAGAAACGCTCGACCGCGCGCAGGCGGGCAAGTCGCTCCATCACCGCATATTCGAACGCGGGGTCCGGCTGTTTCGGCGTGTCCGCCGCCATCAGCGCCATCAATTTCTGTTCGGGGGTCATGCGGCACCTCCAAGTGCTGCGACAAGCTTTTCGCGTCCACGGGTACAATGGGACTTTACCGTCCCCAACGGCAGGCCCAGCGAAGCCGAAATCTCGGCATGGGTCCAGCCCTCGGCCAGCGACAGGGCGACACAGGCGCGGGCTTCGGGTGCCAGCGACCGCATGGCCTGTTCCATGGCCAGCCTGTCCTCCTGAGTGATGCCATCGGGTACGGACAGGGATTGCAGCCAGTCCTGATCGCGGCGGGCGCGGCGCTGGCTGCTGCGGATGTGATCCTGCGCCCTGCGCCACGCTATGCCGATCAGCCATGATTTGAAGCGTTCCGGCTCGCGCACGGCGTAAAGGCTCTGCCACGCGTGGACAAAGACCTCCTGCGCCACGTCGTCGGCATCGGCCCAGCCACCGCCCAGCATCCGGCGCAGGAAACCCCGCACCATCGCCTGATGGCTGGCCATCAACCGCCCATAGGCAAGGTCCGAGCCGTTCTGCGCCTCGGACAGCCAACGGATGTCTTGCGGTGTCATAAGGATCGCGCCCCGTAACCGCCGCGCCTATTTCTTGAACGTCAGGGCGACGGCCATGATCAGCGACCAGACCGCGACCGCCCCCATGGTGAAGGCGACAATGGCGAAAGGATATCCAGCCGAGCCGGACGACCATGAGGCATAGGCAAAGCCCGCGGAGAAGACCGTGAACAGCCCTACCAGCGACCAGTAATGCAACGGTCCCTGGACCTTGGCAGGGCCGGACGGCAGGGGATTGGGGGCCGTGACACCGGCTTCCGCCAGCGAATAGGTCTTGGTCAGAGCCGCCAGCACTTCCGGCGGCGGAGCCTCACCTTTTTCGGCGTAGACCTTGAGCACATCCAGCATGGCGCGATGCTGGCGATACTTCAGGAACGAGGTAAAGGCGGCAAAGAAAATCCCGAAGATCGGGATCAGCATCGCAAGATAGAGAAAGTTCATGACAGCGCCCTCCGGTGGCGACGATAACGTTGTTCTATCCGTTAGTCGTCACCGTGGGTGCTGTTGGATGCAGCGGCGCTAAAAAATATCCGCCTTAGCGGACGCCGATGTATTTGTGCGTCTGGATGCCAAGCCGCCATTGCGGGTGTTTCAGGCAGTATTCCATGGCCGCCTGGGTGTTAGCGGCTTGGTCAGGACCGTCCATCGGTTGCAGCCAGAAACGCTCGAAATCCATGTGCTCGAAACGCTCGGGCATGGCCTTTTCCTGCGGATAGACCAGTTTCAGCTCCTGCCCCGAGGTCTGGACGACTTCGGCATCGGCCTTGGGGCTGATGCAGATCCAGTCGATGCCTTCGGGGGCTTTGAGGGTGCCATTGCTCTCGATGGCGATCTCGAAACCGCGCGCATGCAGGGCGTCGATCAGCGGCGTATCCAGTTGCAGCAGAGGCTCGCCGCCCGTGCAGACGACCAGTTTGGGATCGCCCTCGCGGCCCGTCCAGAAGCTGTTCACATGGTCGGCCAGCATTTCGGCAGTCTTGAACTTGCCGCCGCCGTCGCCGTTGGTGCCGACGAAATCGGTGTCGCAGAAGGTGCAGACGGCGCCCTCGCGGTCCCGCTCCAGCCCGCTCCACAGGTTGCAGCCCGCAAAGCGCAGAAATACCGAGACGCGTCCCGCCTGCCCCGCCTCGCCCTGCACCGTCAGGAAGGTCTCCTTGACCGAATAGGTCATCAACCTTCCTTCCACTGGCGGTAACCCGCCTCGCGCAGTTCGCACGCGGCGCAGGTGCCGCAGCCATATCCCCATTCATGGCGATGCTCGCGGTCGCCCGCATAGCAGGTGTGCGAAGTCTCGATGATGGAATCCACCAACGGCTGGCCGCCGATGCCGTTGGCCAGCTCCCACGTCTGGGCCTTGGTCAGGTACATCAGCGGGGTTTCAATCGGCACAGGACGGTCCAGACCCAGCGTCAGGGCCTGTGACATGGCGTCGATGGTGGCCTGACGGCAGTCGGGATAGCCCGAATAATCCGTCTCGCACACGCCCGTCACCAGCACCTCCAGACCGCGACGGTCCGACAGGGCGGCCGCCGCCGTCAGGAAGATCAGGTTGCGCCCCGGCACAAAGGTGGTCGGCAGGCCGCGCGCGTCCATTTCGATGGCTTTTTCGCTGGTCAGGCTACTTTCGGCGATCTTGCCATACCCCGTTAGGTCAACGACATGATCGTCGCCCAGTCGGTCCGCGAACTGAGGCAGAACGCGCTTCATATCCTCGCGGACAGCCAAACGCGCTTGCATTTCAACCACATGTCTTTGACCGTAATCAAAGCCAATCGTCTCAACGCGCTGATATCGGGCCAGTGCCCAAGCGAGGCATGTGGCGCTGTCCTGCCCACCGGAAAACAGAACAAGGGCGGATTGGAACTTAGACGGTTGAGAAGCGTTCATGAAAAACCTGCGGTCGGCCAAGGGCCGCGCGCATCCGAAAAGTCACTGGGGTTGAAGCGAAGATTGGCGCTTATACCCCTATTGCCCCGCAGCTGCAAAAGAGCCGGATTTTCAAAAACGCGAACAGTGCTAATGAGGCACAGAATCCAGCTTAACCGTTCCGCAAAGAATTGCGGGTGATGTTGGGTTTCCATTGGTGGAGTGCGGCCAAATGCCGACGGTAGAGACGCTCACAGAACGTGTGCCTCCAATTAGCTCGACGGCCTCGGTGCCGGATGTGTTCAATTGGTTTCAGGCCCACCCGGATATACAGGCCCTGCCTGTTGTTCACGACGGACGCCCTGTCGGCCTTATCGACCGCCAAGACTTTCTCCTAAAACTTGCATCACCACTCGGAAACAGCCGTTACGCGAACCGCCCTGTTTCGTGGATCATGGACAGTGATCCGCCCGTGGTTGAAGCCAACACCCGTATCTCCGCCTTTTCCGACCTGATCCTGAAATCCAGCGCATCCACCCTGATGCGCAGCTTCATCGTCACCGACAACGGCCAATATCTGGGGCTCGGCACCGCGATCCGCCTGTTCCATTTCGTCAACAACCAGCAGGCCGAGCGCATCGCCGAGCAGCAGGCCGAGATTGACGAGCTGAAGGCCCGCCACGTCGATGAAAAGGCCGTCGCCAAGGCCCAGACACGCTTTGTCGACACGCTGGTCACGACCCTGCGCCAGCCGCTCGAAACGGTCGATGCCTTTGCCAATCTGCTGGAACGCCAGCATCTGGCCCCCGAACATCACGATCACGTCGAAGCCATCCAACAGGCGTCGCGTGAAGGTCAGAACTTGCTGGGCATGGCGCGCGACCTCGCCAATGCCGAAGCGGGCGAGTTTTCGCTGAACCGCCAGCCCACGGTGCTGCGCAGCATCACCGAACGGCTTGCCGCCGAATGGAAAGACCGCGCCGAGAGCGCCGGTGTCTCGTTGGTGGTCGGCTATGAGGGCGACACCGAGCTGACCGTCGAGATCGACGAGGCCCGCTTCCTCACCACCTGTGGCACCCTTCTGGGCAATGCGCTCAAATGGTCGCGCGACGGCATGGTCGAGTTCAGCCTGAAGGCCAAGATCGTCGATCAGGATGTCGATCTGGAAGTGCGCGTCCGCGATGATGGTGCTTCGCTAGATGACGACCAACTGGCCAACTGCTTTGGTCCCTTCTGGCAAACCGGCGACATCGGCACCTCCATGTCGTGGCATCTGGTCACCAGCATGGGCGGCCGTATCTTTGCCGAGCGCAACCATGGTCGCGGCACGACCTACGGCTTCGATACGCGCGTCGAGCGGACTGTCGCTCCGGTGGCCGAAGAGACGACCGTCGCCCGTCTGGAAGGGCTGGAACTGTCCAGCCGTCCGCACGTCCTGATCGCCGACGACAATGCGACCAACCGCGTTGTCGCGCGCGCCCTGTGCGAAATGTTCGGCTGCACTTCTGAGACCGTCGAGGACGGTCAGGAAGCCGTAGACACCGTCCGTGGCGGGAATTTCGACCTGATCCTGATGGACATCAAGATGCCGCGTCTGGACGGCGTTCAGGCAACGCGCGCCATCCGCGCCCTGCCCGACGACCGTTCCACTACGCCGATCATCGCCCTGACGGCCAATGCCGATCCGGACGATGTGGCGGGCTATCTGGATGCCGGCATGGTCTGCGTGGTCGAAAAGCCGATCAAGCCCGAACGCTTGCGCATGGCCATCCTGCGCGCTCTTTCGAGCCGCGAGGAAACGGTGCAGGCCGAAGATCACAGGCTGGACGGCACCCACAGCTAAACGGCTGTTTCTACTGGACATCACCCCCAAGGGTGACCACTGTTGTGCCTCAGACATATTGGCACACAAGGTCTTGTCATGCCCAATCCGGAACTCCTCGCCATACTGCCCCAGTTGGCGTCCGGTTCAGCCCACACCCACTCGCTAGGCTTCAAGCTGGAAAGCGTGGACGCGCCGCGCATCCGCATGCGCGTTCCCTATCGCAGCGAGTTCATCGGTGATCCGGATTCAGGCGTCCTTTCCGGTGGATTGGTTTCGACCCTGTTGGATCATGTGGGCGGTATGTCCGTATGGCTGGCGCTCAATCAATTCCAGTCGATTGCGACCTTGGACATGCGCGTGGACTACATGCGCGCTGCCGCCCCCGGCAAAGACCTGTTGGCCGAGGCGGAATGCTATCGCCTGAACCGAACCATGGCCTTCGTGCGGGCGTGGGCGTTCGAGGAAACGCCGGACAATCCCGTCGCGGCGTCCCAAGCGGCCTATATCATTCACAAGCCCGCCCTGCGCGATGCCGATCCGTCGGCAGGAGGCCGCTAAGATGACCGCACCCCTGCTAGACCACCTGCCCTACGCCCGCTTCCTGAACCTTCGCACCGAGGTGTACGGTGACGAGGTCACCGTTGTGATGCCGTTCTCGGACCATCTGATCGGCAACCCGCTGATCCCTGCCCTGCACGGTGGCTCGACAGCGGCTCTGTTGGAGCTGACGGCAGTGGCAAAGGTATCGCACGCCTTTCCACGCTTGCGACTTCCGCGCCCGATCAATGTGTCCGTGGCCTATCTGCGGGTCGGCAAGGCGGCCGATGTCTATGCCCGCGCCCACATCCGAAAAGCCGGCAAGAAGGTGGCCTATGTGACCGCCGAGGCGTGGCAGGAAAGCCTGGACAAGCCGATCGCAACCCTGACCGCCCATTTCCAACTTGATGATTCTACAGGGGATTAAGGCTTGGATTTAAAAATAGGTTAATAAACTATTAACAAACCCTTTACGAATAAGCTTAACCGTAGTTAAACATAATTCGCCAAACCGGCGTTTTATGGGGAACTCATTATGGACCGCACCGAAGTCGTCACCAGCATCTCGTCCGAGCTGTACGCCACGGAACAATCGGTTGATGCCGCTATCGCCCACGCTGCATCGATGGTTCAGGCGATGATCGCCGGCCGTTCGAACCTGGGAATCTCGCCGGTTGCAGGCTCGGCCTCGCAGACCAAGGCCCTCGCCACCCTCGCCGCTCTCTCGGCCGCCCGCGAAGCCATCGTGGAATGCCACGCTGAAATGCAGCGCGACCACCGCCGTATGGGCTGGGGCGTCTACGCCGCCGGTCCGGCTGACAAGCCGCTGGAATGGGACGACACCCCGATGCGCCCGCGCAAGGAAGCGATGCTCCGCGCCGTCTAATGCGGTAAGGCACCGTTTGTTAGGTAATTGCGTTCTATCTACCCCCATCGACTTGCTCGATGGGGGTTAGTTTTGTTCAACACTGTGATTGGCTGGATCGGTGCCGTATCCATGCTACTTGGTTGTACGCTCGCCCTAACCTTAGGCGGACGACAGGAACGGGTCGCAGCCACCGCCTATTTGCTCGCGTGGCTTTTCTCGACGTTCGTCCGATTTACGCTGGCTGGTACCGTGCTCGAGTCAGGATTGGTTCTGGCGCTCGATGTCACCCTTCTGACGATTTTTGCAGCGCTGGTCTGGAAAGCCCCACACAACTGGCTCGTTTGGGCAACCGCCTTTCAGCTATTGGTTGCAACGCTCCAGTTTCTTTACCTCATCGAGTTCGCGCCGCCGATCTCGGCTTATTTCACCATAGTGAACGTCTCTTCCCTCGGCATCATCGTATCCATGTGTGTGGGAACGGTCGCGGCCTGGCAGGAACGGTCGGTATTCGCCTCGGCGCGCGATGATCTAGGTAGATATTCCTAACGCATTAACCTAGCCTGAGCTTCCCCCAGGAAGCTCACATGCCGCTAACCCACGCCAAGATATGGAGAGGTTTGGACGCCCTCGCCAAACGCGAAGGCCTCTCGCCATCGGGCTTGGCACGACGGGCGGGATTGGACCCGACCAGTTTCAACCCCTCCAAACGCTATGGACCGGGAACGCCGCCGCGCCCGCGCTGGCCCTCGACCGAAAGCGTCATGCGCGTTCTGGAAAGCTCCCACGTCACTCTGGGCGAATTCGCCATTCTGGCCGATGACACGGCCGAAACCACCCTGCCCCTTCTGGGACTGGCGAAGGCGGGCAAGGAAGGCTTCTTCGACGACAGCGGGCTTCCTGTCGCCGAGGGCTGGGACCGTATCAGCCTGCCCATGGGGGGCGACGGCCTGATCGCGCTGGAGATCGACGGGGATTCCATGGAGCCGCTGTATCGTGCGGGCGACAAGGTCATTGTCGATCTGACCGACACCCGCGTGCGCGTGGGTGACCGCGTCGCGCTTCGCACCGTTCAGGGCGAAACCCTCGCCAAAGGCTTGGGCCGCGTGACATCGGCGTCGGTTGAGCTTGTGTCCGTCAATCCGGCCTATCCGCCCCGTGTGATCGCACGCGCGGATATTCAATGGATGGCCCGTATCGTCTGGGTCAGCCAATAGAAAACGGGCCGCCCCCTTTCAGGACGGCCCGCTTCACTCAACCTAGCGGCTGTTATCAGTAGTTGCTGACATAGCGGGCATTCACCCAGCCCCCGCCAGCGATCTGGATCCACTCGCCTTCAGACGCCACCGCAGTGAAGGGCTGACCCGCCGACAGGCTGCCGACCTGGCTATAGCCCGTACCCGGACCCGAGCGGATGCGCAGGTTCGACGTCGAGCGATACATATCGCCACCAGCCTGCTGGCCCGCACGGGCGCGCTGCTGGTTACAACCGATGTAAGAACCCGCGGCGGCACCGGCACCTGCGCCGATCACGGCACCCAGTGCCCGTTCATTACGCGATACCTGACTGCCGGCCAGACCACCCAGTACGGCACCGATTGCGGCACCCGCCTGCTGGCGGCCACCCGGCGCGTCACAGTTGGTGATGCCATTGGCCTGTGCATTGGCGGTCATCGGCAGCGAAACCGTACCGAGCGCGGCGATCAGCGAAGCGGTGGCCAGTCCGGCCTTAAAAATCTTCGACATGGCTCTCTCCTGTGTTCGAGTTGGTCGAGACAGGAATAATGCGCCATCGCGCCTGAAGGCTCCCCGACAGGAGCGGTCATTTTACGTTCATCTTACAAAAAAGGCCGCCTCCGGCTGGAAGCGGCCCTTTTATTTCAATGGGTTGTTAATCAGGCAGCCAGTTCGCCCTTGGCACCCTTTTCGATCAGTTCGATGGTTTGCGGCAGGCCATAAATGGCCGCAAACGAACCAAAGCGCGGGCCTTGCGATGCACCCAGCAGCACTTCGTAGAGGGCGGCGAACCACGCGCGCAGCGGGTCAAAGCCGTGTTCCTTGCCGACGGCATAGACTTCGTTCTGGATGACTTCGCCATCCGTGGTGTCCTGCGGCAGGGCCTTCAGACGACCTGCGAGGTCCAGAAGCGCCTTCTGCTCCATCTCGGTCGGTGCGCGATAGACCTTCGTGGGCTTCACGAAGTCCTCATAGTAGTTCAGCGCATAGTCCATCAGACGGTCGAGCAGCGGCTCGTTTTCCGGCGTGGCATCCGGCAAGTATTTGGCAAAATAGGCCCACAGCTGCGCCTTGCTCGAGGCATTGGCCACCGCGACAAGGTTCATCATCAGCGAGAAGCTGACCGGCGAGGTCGTCTCCGGCGGGTTGCCGCCGTGGATCGACCAGACCGCATTGTCGATCTGCTTCTTCGGCTCCTGCGTCTTGTACTGCTCGACGAAGGACATCCAGTCGTCGGTCGCGCGCGGGATCACGCCGAAGTGCAGGCTCTTGGCCGACTTGGGCGACTGGAACATGTACCAGCTCAGCGATTCCGGCGGGCCGTAACGCAGCCACTCTTCCATCGTCAGGCCATTGCCCTTCGACTTGGAAATCTTCTTGCCCTCGATATCGAGGAACAGTTCGTAGTTGAAGCCGACCGGCGGCGCGCCATCCAGAACGCGGCAGATCTTGGAGCTTTCACGCACGGACTCGATCAGGTCCTTGCCGGCCATCTCATAGTCCACGTCCAGCGCGGTCCAGCGCATGGCCCAGTCCGGCTTCCACTGCAGCTTGACGTGGCCACCAGTGACCGGAACCTCGGTGCGACGGCCCGCGGGGTCGTCGAACACGATGGTGCCCTTCTCGAGGTTGCGCTCGAGGGTCGGGACTTGCAGCACGTGGCCGGTGATCGGGCTGACCGGCAGGAACGGCGAATAGGTCGCGCGGCGCTCTTCGCCCAGCGTCGGCAGGATGATGTTCATCACCGCATCGAAACGCTCGAGCATCAGCAGCAGGGTTTCGTCGAAACGACCCGACTTGTAGGTCGCGGTCGAGGACATGAACTCGTAATCGAAGCCGAAGCTGTCGAGGAAGGCGCGCAGACGGGCGTTGTTATGCGCGGCAAAGCTGTCGTGGGTGCCGAACGGGTCACGCACCGCCGTCAGCGGCTTGTGCAGGTCTTCGCGCAGCATTTCCGGATTCGGGATGCCTTCCGGCACCTTGCGCAGGCCGTCCATGTCATCCGAGAAGGCGATCAGCTTGGTTTCCCAGTGATCTCCGGTCAGGGCGCGGAAGGCGTTGCGGACCATGGTGGTGCGGGCGACTTCGCCGAAGGTGCCCATGTGCGGCAAGCCCGACGGGCCATATCCGGTCTCGAGGATGACCGGACGGGCCAGACCCTCGAACTGTTTCAGAGCCTCGTCCGCCTTGCCAGCATCGATCAGGGACTGCGCGACAGCACGGTCGGCATCCGACAGCCGTTTTTTGAGCACGTGCGCCAACAGGTTGCGGGCTTGCTCAAACGGCCACGAACGGGCCTCACGGGACAGGGTTTCAAGGTTCTGTAGCATCGGGCGGGTTTGCCGCCTCGCACGCGCGGGGTCAACGACGACTTATCGCCATAGCGGCGGTTTTTGCAGGTCTATCGCGCTTTGAGCACATTGCGGATGGCCAGACTGGAGTGGATGCGCGACACGCCGGGCAGGCGCGACAGCACATCCTTGTGCAGCACCTCATAGGCCGCCATCGTCGGTGCCACCGCCCGCACCACATAGTCGGACGCTCCCGCCATCAGGTAACAGTCGCGGATTTCAGGATAGTGGCGCACCGCCTCCTCGAAGCGGCGCATATATTCATCCGTCTGTTTTTCCAGCGAAATCTGGACAAAGGCTACAAGTCCCTCCTCCTCGTCCGCACCCAGCAGAGCGGTATAGCCACGGATGACACCGCGCTGCTCCAACTGGCGCACACGACGCAGGCAGGCCGAGGCGGAAAGCCCAACAGAATCAGCAAGATCGGCATTGCTGATACGGCCATCGACACGCAGCTTTTGGATTATACGGCGGTCAACTTCGTCCAGAGCCAGCACAATTATCAACCGTCAAGTTTGAAGATTATTGCGTTGAGCATCTCATATTCACTGAACATTGCGCAATAAGGCAGGAAACGTCACTTATCTGCGCGTAGCTTTCCCTGCGTCAGGCCGACTTGGCCGTACAGCGCGAGCGATACCATGCGTGTTCTGGTTCTAGGGGCAGGCGTCATTGGCACCACGACGGCGTGGTACCTCAATCAGGCCGGACACGAGGTGACGGTCGTGGATCGCCTGTCCGGCCCTGCGCTGGAAACCAGCTATGCCAATGCGGGCCAGATTTCGCCGGGCTATTCCGCACCGTGGGCCGCGCCGAACATCCCGACCAAGGCGGTGAAATGGCTGTTGATGCGCCATGCGCCCTTGATCCTGCACACCCGTTTTGATCCGGCCATGATCCGCTGGACGCTGCAGATGCTGCGTAACTGCACCCCTGCCCGCTATGCGGTGAACAAGGGCCGGATGGTGCGTCTGGCTGAATACGCCCGCGACGAGCTGGACCAACTGCGCCAGAAAACAGGCATCCAGTACGACGGCCGCCAGCAAGGCACGCTGCAACTGTTCCGCACCGAAAAACAGTTGAAGGACGCGCACAAAGACGTCTCGGTCCTGCAATCCGAGGGCGTGCCGTATGAACTGCTGGACCCCGAGGGCTGCCGCCGTGCAGAGCCGGGTCTGGCCTTCTCGGACGTGCCCTATGTCGGTGCATTGCGCCTGCCGGGGGACGAGACGGGCGATTGCCGCATGTTCACCCAGACCCTTGCTAAAATGGCCGAGGCGGCGGGCGTCACCTTCCGCTGGAACGAGACCATCAAGGCCATCCACCATGAAGGCGACCGGATCGCCACCGTCCTGACGGACAAGGATGCGCTGGAAGCCGATGCCTATGTGCTGGCGCTCGGCTCGTGGTCGCCACCGATGGTCAGGGCGCTGGACCTGAAACTGCCGGTCTATCCGGTGAAGGGCTATTCCATCACCGCCAACATCGTCGATGAGACCCGCGCCCCCGTCTCGACCGTGATGGACGAAAGCTACAAGGTCGCCATCACCCGTCTGGGCACCCGTATCCGCGTGGGCGGCATGGCCGAGTTGAACGGCTTCAACAAAGACCTGTCGCCCAAGCGCCGCGCCACGCTGAACTATTCGGTCGGCAGCCTCTTCCCCGGGGCAGGCGATCTGGAAACGGCAGAGTTCTGGTGTGGCCTGCGCCCCAACACGCCCGACGGCACGCCGATTGTCGGCCCGACCAAGTACAGCAATCTCTGGTTGAACACCGGCCACGGCACCCTGGGCTGGACCATGTCGTGCGGTTCGGCCGCAGTGATTGCCGACATGATTTCGGGCAAGGCCCCCGCCATCGACACCCACGATCTGGGCCTGTCGCGCTACGGTCGATAAAGGCAGCACTTGACCGCCCGCGCGGTCAGGTGTTCACCCCGCCCTGTGAAAACTTCCGACTTCGATTTCGACCTGCCCGAGGACCGCATTGCCCTGCGGCCCGTATCCCCGCGTGACAGCGCGCGCTTCCTCGTCGTCAAGGACGGCACGCTGGAGGACCGCATCGTCCGCGACCTGCCGGACCTGCTGCAGCCGGGCGACGCTCTGGTGTTCAACGACACCCGCGTCATCCCTGCCCGCATGAGCGGCGTCCGCGAGCGCGTCGGTCCCGAAGGCGAAATCCTGAAGGTCGAGGTCGAGGCCACCCTGCACCACCGCGATGCCCCCGACGTCTGGTCCGCCTTCATGAAGCCGGGCAAGCGGCTGAAGGTCGGCGACCGCGTACGTTTCGGCACGGACACCGACCGCGCCTGCGAGATGGGAAGCGTCGACGCCACCATCGAGGCCAAGGGCGACGATGGCCTTGTGACCCTGAAGTTCGATCTGGCCGGACCGGCTCTGGACGACGCCATCCGCAATGTCGGCGTCATGCCCCTGCCGCCCTATATCGCGGCCAAGCGCCCCGAGGACGATCAGGACCAAAAGGACTATCAGACCGTCTATGCCCAGCATGACGGCTCGGTCGCAGCCCCGACGGCGGGCCTGCATTTCACGCCCGAACTACTGGCCGCTCTCAAGGCGCGTGGTGTCTCCACCCACGCCGTGACGCTGCACGTCGGCGCGGGCACCTTCCTGCCCGTGAAGGCCGACGACACCAAGGACCACAAGATGCACTCCGAATGGGGCACAGTGTCCGAGGAAACCGCCAACGCCTTGAACGAAGTCCATGCCAAGGGTGGCCGCATCGTCTGCGTCGGCACCACGTCTCTACGACTGCTGGAAAGCGCAACGGGTGAGGACGGCGTCATCCGCCCGTTCCACGACGACACCGCCATCTTCATCACGCCGGGCTATAAGTTCCGCGCCGTCGATGTGCTGATGACCAATTTCCACCTGCCGAAATCGACCCTGTTCATGCTGGTCAGCGCCTTCGCAGGGTTCGAGACGATGCACGCGGCCTATAAGCACGCCATCGAGAACGAGTACCGCTTTTATTCCTATGGTGACGGCAGCCTGCTGTTCAGGGCTGAATAGTTTCGATTACAGCGTTTTCTTCCGGGGCCGGAGCAGCTTATAGGAAGGCTATGCCTACGCACTACGATGACCTGCCCGAAGACCTCTCTGCCGCGCTCGACATTCTGGCCTCGGCGGCCAGTGAACTGCGCGATCCGTGGTGGGTGTTCGGCGGTGCTGCGATGGCGCTGAGCGGCCTGACGGAATGGCATGTGCCGGATGTGGACGTGTTGTGCAGCCCGCGCGATGCCAAGACCCTGATCGAGAGCCTGTATGGCGAAGTCAGCCCCGACCCCGGTGAAGGCATGTTCCGTTCGCGTGTGTTCGGTCAAATCCTGACCACGCCGGTTCCGGTCGAGGTCATGGCCGAGATGGAGGTCCGCAACGGTGGCGATTGGATCATGTTGACCTTCAATAGTCGTATCCCTGTGGCGGTTGACGGCGGACGCATCTATATCCCCTCCGTCGCCGAGCAGATTGAGACCTGCAAACTGTTTGGCCGCCCCAAGGACCTGCAACGCGCCGAACAGCTTCAGCGCCTGCTCTAACCGCGTAAGAACACTTTGCCTTTTCCGTTTGATATCAAGGCCACCGATGGCCGCGCCCGTACCGGCGTCCTGAAAACCGCACGCGGTGATATCCGCACGCCCGCCTTCATGCCCGTCGGCACCGCAGCCACGGTGAAGGCGCTGACGGTCGATCAGGTGAAACAGACGGGTGCCGATATCCTGCTGGGCAACACCTATCACCTGATGCTGCGCCCGGGACCGGAGCGTATGGAGCGTCTGGGCGGGCTGCATAAATTCATGCGCTGGGATAAGCCGATCCTGACGGACTCGGGCGGCTTTCAAGTCATGTCCCTGTCGGGCATTTCCAAGCTGACCGAAGAGGCTGTGACCTTTTCCAGCCATATCGACGGCTCCAAGCACGTTCTGACGCCGGAACGCTCGATCCAGATTCAGGCTGACCGCCTCGGCTCCGACATCGTCATGCAGCTGGACGAATGCGTCGCCTATCCCGCCGATGAAAAGCGCGCCCGCAAGGGTATGGAATTGTCGGCCCGCTGGGCTGTGCGTTCCAAGAACGCATTCGGTACGCGCGACACCCAAGCCCTGTTCGGCATCCAGCAGGGCTCGACCTATGAGAACCTGCGCAAGGAAAGCTCCGAGCGCCTGCAGGAAATCGGCTTTGACGGCTATGCCATCGGCGGCCTCGCCGTCGGTGAAGGCCACGAGGCCATGTGCGAAGTCCTCGACTACGCGCCGGAATTCCTGCCGAAAGACCGCCCCCGCTATCTGATGGGCGTGGGCAAGCCGATCGATCTGGTCGAGGCCGTCTATCGCGGCGTCGATATGTTTGACTGCGTGCTGCCGACCCGCGCTGGCCGTCATGGTCAGGCATGGACGTGGGACGGCCCGATCAACATCAAGAACGCCAAGTTCGCCGAGGATGAAAGCTCGCTGGACCCGATGGTCCCCTGCCCCGCCTCACAGGACTATAGCCGTGCCTATCTGCACCACCTGATCCGCGCCGACGAAATCCTCGGCAAGATCCTGCTGAGCTGGCACAACATCGCCTTCTTCCAGGCCCTGACCGCCGCCATGCGCGACGCCATCGAAAAGGGCGAGTTCGAACAGTTCCGCAGGGACTTCCGGGCCCGACATCTGAAGGCCTGATAGGCATAGCCAAGGGGAGCGCAATCCTCCCCTTTTTGCTGCCCGAAACCTGAGCCTGAATTTTTAGCAAAAGTGCCATCAAGAGCCGCAACGAATCACCGTTATTCCGGCTTACGAAGCACACGCTCAGGATGTATATATCCATTAGCCGGATATTTTACGCGCACTATGGGATATATATTCCATCCGCCATCTGCAATGCGGCCAAGTTTACCAAATTGCTGCACTGCACATAAATAACATTGCTATAGAAATAGTTGTTTTTTATTTAGTTATTCTAAATAGACGACCTTTTGTGACCGAAGTTAGGCTGAATTGCGGCGCGTAACATTACGCACGCATTTTGGGGGTGCCGTTCTCACGGCCTAACACGCAGGACACAGTGTCTGATGAGTAAGTTCGGAAAGGCCGTTTCGGCCTTGGCCATTGCCGTAGCCTTATCGGCATCCACAGCAGTTTCATTGCAGGCCCAAGAGCGCGAAGATCGCACGCTTCTGTCGTGGGATGAGCTGCACGCCATCATCAACGAAGCCTCGGGCGACCGCGCCCTGCACACCGTCCTTGAGGGTGCCCCCTTCCCCCGCATGCGCCCGCGTGAGGAGTATGAGTCCAACTTCCGTGAAAACCTGACGGTCGCGCGCCTTGCTCGCGAATACGGCCTGTCGGACGTCACCATCGAATCCTTCCCCACCCCGCGCGGATCGTGGCGTCCGATCAAGGGCGAGCTGTGGCTGCAGGGCGACCGCCCGCGCAAGCTCTATGACATCAACGACGTCATCATCTCGGTCGCGCCCAACAGCGAGTCCGGCGAGGTCGTCGCAGAAGTGATCGACGTCGGCGTCGGCGGCAGACCCGAAGACTACGAAGGTCTGGACCTGCGCGGCAAGGTCGTTCTGGGTACGGCAAACCCCAGCACCCTCCAGCGTCTGGCCGTGCTTGAACGTGGCGCGCTGGGCGTGATCAGCGCCAATGTGCTGCGTATCGAAAATCCGGACTTCATCATGGAGTCCAGCATTGCCAAGCCGCCGGCAGGCCAGTCCGCCGGCTTCGCCTGGGTAGTCTCCGCCACCGTCGGGCGCGAGCTCAGCACCAAGATCGGCCGTGGCGAGACGGTCACCATCCGCTCCGTCATTGAAGCCGAGGATCTGCCGGGCGAAATCGAGACCGTCCACGCCGTGATCCGTGGCGACGGCAGCACCGATCAAGCCATCATCTATTCGGCCCACCTGCACGAGGGCTACATCAAACAGGGTGCCAACGATAACTCGTCGGGCAGCGCCACCATCCTCGAGATGGCGCGCACCTATGCGGCCCTGATCGAGCAAGGCAAGCTGCCGCGTCCGCGTCGCGACGTGCACTTCCTGTGGGTGCCGGAAATCAGCGGCACCATGGCCTGGCTGGATGCCCACCCCGAGATCGAGGGCAAGGTCATCGCCGATATGAACTTCGACATGGAAGGCATCGGCCTGACCGCTGGCGGTGCCCAGTGGGTGCTGTACCGCACGCCGGACACCTTCCCGACCTATCTGAACGACGTCGGCCAGAGCGTCGGCGAGTGGCTGGCTGCCGTGAACACCGAGCGCGTCCGTTTCCGCGACAACGGCTATCAGTTCACCCTGCCGGTTCTGTCGCATAACGGCAGCCGCGATCCCTTCTATTTCGCGACCTCGAAACACTATGGGTCGAGCGACCACTCCATCTACCTGAACCGCGGCATTCCGGCGCTCATCTTCGCGACCTGGCCTGACCCCTGGTACCACTCGTCGGCAGACACGCCCGACAAGCTGGACCCGACCATGATGCGTCGCGCCGTCGTCGCGGGCGTCAGCGCCATGAGCGTTCTCGCCTCGGCAGACGATGAAGGTGCCGCCCGCGTCATGGCGGAATCGCTGGCTCGCGGTGTAGAGCGTCTGGGCTTCAACCAGCGCAAGGGCCTCGGCTATCTGGCCGACGCCAAGACGGGTGCCGAGCTGCTGGAAGCCTACCGTGAGGCCGCCAATGCGGTCACGCACCAGCAGGCTATCGAAAAGGCCGTCATCACCTCGACGAACGTCCTGTTCAACAATCCGACTGCCGCCGCACCGCGCCTGCGCGAGTTCACCAATCTGATCGACCAGCGCGCCAAGGTCCTGCAGGACGAGGTCACGGCCTTCTATCGTCTGCGTGCCAGCCAGCTTGGCGTCCGCGCCGTGGCCTACACCCCGACGGCAGCAGACCGCGAAGCCGCAAATCTGGTCGCCTCGCGCGTTCCGGGTGGCCAGATGTTCGGTCGCCGTGGCCGCAATGACGTCCTGTTCGCCAGCATTCCGGAAGCTGACCGCGCCGCAGTCATCGCCGGCTATGAGAAGCTGCCGCAGCATATGGCCGCCGAGCTGACCACCCTCCTGTCGCAAGGCAAGACGGTGCTCGAGATCCGGGACTTCCTGGCTGGCCAGTTCGATCCGCTGCCGACCCAGGACCTGCTGGATTACCTGAAGGCAGCCGAAAAGATCGGCGGGGTTAAGCTGACCCCGCGCCGATAAGTGACTGTGCGGGCCGTCGCTGGTTCCACCGGCGGCGGCCCGTTTCAGAGCGTTCCTCTCCGTTCCAAGAAAGTTCACTCATGAAGGCTTTATCCAATGTGTTGCCGCGCGGGCGCGCGCGGCTGATGCTGGGCACGATCATCGGCGGCACCCTGCTGCTGTCCGGCGCTCCTGCCATGGCGCAAGACGCATCGCCTGAAGAAGCGACCACCGTCGACGAAATCGTCGTTACCGGCTCGATCATCCGTCGCAGCAACGCCAACTCCACCTCGCCGCTGACCGTTCTGGCCGCAGAGGATCTGGAGCGCCGCGGCGTCACCACCGTGTCCGAGGCGCTGCAAACCCTCGCCGGTAACAACGCGGGCGCCCTGCCCGACACCTTCAGCGGCGCATTCGCTGCCGGTGCATCGGGTGCCTCGCTGCGTGGCCTTCTGGTGAACTCGACGCTGGTTCTGATCGACGGCCTGCGTGGTCCGTTCTATCCTCTGGCTGACGATGGCCAGCGTAACTTCGTTGACCTGAACTCCATCCCCAGCTCGACCATCGAGCGCATGGAAGTTCTGCAGGACGGCGCATCGTCGACCTACGGTGCCGACGCTATCGCCGGCGTGATCAACATCATCACCCGCAAGAACTACCAAGGCTTCACCGCCAAGGCCGAGTACGGCATCTCGGAATACGGTGACGGCAACTCGCCCAGCGTCTCGCTGCTGTGGGGTACCGGCGACCTGCACAAGGACGGCTGGAACTTCTACGCCAGTGCCGAGTACGAAAAGGACGATATGATCTGGAACCGCGACCGCGGTTACCCCTACAACACCGCCGATCTGAGCCGTACCTTCGGCTATGATGCCAACGGCAATATCGTCTATCGCACGAACAGCATCATCAACGGCGTTCAGGCCAACGGTGCCTTCCGCGGCGTTTCCACCGCGACCCAGATCGGTGCCATCGTCCGCCCGTATGACGAGACCAACACCACGGCTCAAGGCCCGTGGCAGCTTCTGGCTTCGAGCTGCCCGTCACCGTCAACGCCCTATACCTATTCGGCTGAAGAACTGGCCAAGGGTGGCATCACCAACGTCGCTCCGGGCACCACCCTGTGTCAGGTCGACCTGGTCAAACACTACCGCACCATCCAGCCGGAAAACGAGCGTCTGAGCTTCTCGGGCCGCCTGACCAAGTCGTTCCAGAGCGGCGCAGAAGGCTATATCGCGGCGAACTACTACCGCAACGAAACCAACCGCGTTGGCAACCCGAACCAGATCGCTCTGAGCGCCCCGCCGGCCGTTGGCGTGGAACGCTATATCGGTACCGCCCTGACCCTGCCGGTCTATCTGAAGGACGGCAGCCTGAACCCGCAAAACCCGTTTGCGGCCCAAGGTCAGGTCGCCCGCATCCTTGCGTCGACCTATGACATCCCGAACACCAGCACCCTGCTGAACGAGAACATCCGTTTCGCCGCAGGTCTGACCGGTTCGATCAACGACACCTGGGACTACAACCTCAACTTCACGGCCGGGCGCTCGACCCTCGACTACACCCGTCGTGGCTCGATCTATATCCAGCACCTGCTGGATGTGATTGCGGACGGTTCGTACAACTTCATCGACCAGACGCAGAACTCGCAGGAAGTCCGCAACTACCTGTCGCCGGACAACGTCCAGACCTCGGTCTCGGAAATCGTTCAGGCTGAAGCCAGCGTCTCGCGCGCCCTGTGGGAACTGCCGGGCGGTCCTCTGGCTATCGGTGCTGGCGTGTCGTGGCGTTGGGAGAGCATCGACAACCCGTCGGCCAACCCCTTCACCGACGGCCCGACCGAAGGCTGGCTGGGCATCAACTCCTTCTACTCGAAGGGTGATCGCAGCGTCACCGCCGGCTATTTCGAAATCGATGCTCCGGTTCACAAGCACGTCGAGCTGAACATCTCGGGCCGTTACGACAGCTATTCGACCGGCCAAAGCGCCTTCTCGCCCAAGGTCGGCGTCCGCTATCAGCCGCACGAAGCCATTGCCTTCCGTGCCACCTACTCCGAAGGCTTCCGCATTCCGAGTATCGCAGAAGGCAACTCGCAGGTGACCGGCTACGCAGGTCGCTCGGCTCCGGCCAGCTTCCTCGCCCTGCACGGCTATGACGGCTATGGCCAGAACTACTCGCTGGGCCTGACCACCGTGGGTAATCCGGACCTGAAGCCGGAAACCTCGGACAGCATCAACCTTGGCGTCGTGTTCACCCCGACCCACTGGCTGACGCTGAGCGTCGACCACTTCCGCATCAACAAGAACGACGTGATTGCCGGCGGTGACTCGGTTCCGGCTCTGGAAGCCTACTTCTCGGGCCAGCCGATCCCGCAAGGCTATACGGTCATTCCGGGCACACCGAACCCGAACAAGCCTGACCTGCTGCCGCTGCCGGGCTTCATCCTGTCGCCGTACCAGAACCTGAACCGTCTGGAGACCGAAGGGTTCGACTTCGCTGCGAACATCCGCTTCGATTTCGCCAACGGCATCCGCTGGACCAGCAACCTGTCGGCCACCTACATCGACCGCTTCGACCAGACCTTCCCGCAACCGGACGGCACGGTTCTGGTGCAAAGCTACGCGGACTCGGTCGGTCCGTGTAACGTCGGCGGCTGCCTCGGCACCCCGTCGTGGCGCGGCAACTGGCAGAACTCGATCGAGTACGGCAAGCTGGCTCTGACCGGCACCATCTACTACACCGCCGGCTATAACCTGCAGGCTGAAGACTATGGCGACACCATCGGCAAGTGCGTCGATGAAAACGGTCGCAGCGTCGCTTCGGTCAACGGTACCTATGCCGACGGTGTCACGCCGATCCTCTGCAAGACCGACGCCTTCGTGAAGATGGACCTGAACGCCAAGTATCAGATCAACGATACCTATCAGATCTATGGCACCATCATGAACCTGTTCGGGAATGATGCGCCGCTCGATACGGCAACCTATGGCGGTTACCAGTACCAGACCGCCTGGGCCCAATCGGGCGTCATCGGCCGCTACTTCAAGGTTGGCATCAAGGCCACCTTCTAAGAACGGCTGAACGATAGAAGTCGCCCATCCCTGCCATAGCCCCGCTATAGGTAAGGGATGGGCGATTTTTTGTAATTTTGGAGGGGTCGGCCAGTTCGGCCCGAGGGATGACCGGGATGAAATCCATTAAAAACCATGCCGCCAAGCGTTGGCTTGCCACCGGCAGCGCGCTGGCGATTGCGCTCACCATCATACCGTCGCTGTCGCACGCGTCGGCACAGGCCGTTAACCCGGCGCTGGTCACCGTGTCCGAACAGTCGGGCTTTGAGCGTACCGGCCGCTATGAGGAGATCGCCCGCCTGAACGCGGCGTTCGAGCAGGCCTATCCCGATGCGGTGCGCGCCATCACCTTTGGCACCAGTGCCGAGGGCCGCGCCATGCAGGCTCTGGTCGTTTCCCGCACGGGTGTTCTGACGGCTGAGGAAGCCAAGGCCCGCAACATTCCGGTCATTCTGGTTCAGGGCGGCATCCACGCGGGCGAGATCGACGGCAAGGACGCTGGCTATCTGGCCCTGCGCCAGATGCTGGACGGTGAGGCCGCCACGGGCGCTCTGGAAAAACAGGTCGTTGTCTTTGTGCCGATCTACAACGTCGACGGCCACGAGCGGTTTGGCGCGTGGAACCGCCCGAACCAGCGCGGCCCCGTCGAAATGGGCGTTCGCGCCACCGGCCAGAACTACAATCTGAACCGCGACTATGTGAAGGCCGACGCGCCCGAAACCCGCGCCATGTTGCGCCTGATCAATGAATGGGACCCGATCGTCTATACCGACCTGCACGTCACCAACGGCGCGCAGTTCGAGCATGACGTCTCGGTGCAGCTGGAACCGCTGGTTGCCGGCGACCCGGCTCTCGCCGCCCAAGGCCGCCGTCTGCAGACCGCGCTGATCGACCGTCTGTCGGCACAGGGCTCGCTGCCCCTGCCCTTCTATCCGACGCTGGCCCGCCGCGACGACCCGACCTCGGGCTTCGTCTATAATGTGTACGAGCCGCGCTATTCGACCGGCTATTCGGTGCTGCGCAACCGCTTCACCATCCTGCTCGAAACCCATTCGTGGAAGACCTATCCGGTCCGCGTGAACATCACGCGCAACTTCATCGTCGATCTGGTCGAAGAAACGGCGCAGCACGGCCAGAACTGGCTGCGCGAAGCCAAGGCCGCCGACCAGCGCGCCAGCCGCATGGCCGGTGACGAGGTCGTGCTGAGCTGGAAGGCGACCGAAGAGGCGCGGATGATCGATTTCCGCGGCTATGCCTATACCCGCACGCCCTCGGCGGTGACGGGCAATCTGCTGATCCGCTATGACGAGAACACGCCGCAGATCTGGCGCGTGCCGCTGCGCGAAAAGATGGTCCCCGATCTGACCGCTACCCTGCCCCAAGGCGGTTATGTAGTCGCACCGGCCTTTGCCGATCAGGTCGCAGCCCTGCTGGACCTGCACGCCATCAGCTACACCCGCCTGCAAGCCCCGCGTACCGGCTTTGCCACCGAGGCCTATCGTGCGGAGACGCTGAACTACGCGCCCGTGCCGGGTGAAGGCCGTCAGCGCCTGCGGACCACCGGATCGTGGAAGCCGGAAACCCGCGATCTGCCTGCCGGATCGCTCTATGTCCCCGCAGGACAGCCGGGTGCGCGTCTGGTCGGGGCCTTGTTCGAGCCAACCGCACCGGATTCCCTGCTGCAATGGGGCGAGTTCAACCTCGCCTTCCAGAACGGCAACTATATGGAAGCCTATGTGGCCGAGGACATCGCTCTGGAGCAACTGCGCGATCCGGCAGTGGCCGAAGCCTTTGCCCTGAAGCTGGCGCGGGAACCGGAGTTCGCCCGCGATCCGCGTGCGCGCATCGACTATTTCATCCGCAACCACTCGTTCTACAATCCGGATACTCGTTTGTATCCGGTCCTGCGGGTCGATACCGCACCTCAATAACCAGAACGGGGAGCCAATCGGCTCCCCGTTTTTCTTAGCGGCGGCGTAAGCCTGCGGGCGCGGCAGGCGGGGCGCAATTCTTTTGCTGGCCGATACCCTTCAGGAACGACCGGCGTTGCAGGCCTGCGCGAACGGCAGCCTGCACGGCCTGACTGTGCTGGTGCGCGCCGGTCAGGCGGCGGACCCATGAGCGGGCCGGAATGAAGTCCGTCACCGTGTCGCGCACGGCATCCAGCGTGGCATCGGCGGCCACACCTGCCACCTGATCGCTGGTCGATTCCTCGCCCTGTCCCGCATCCAGATCCGGCCCCAGCGCCTCGTCCAGACGGGCGATCTCGGCGGCGATGCTGGCACAGCGCCCCATGCCCGCCACGCTATAGGGCGCAGCGACCGCTTCATTCAGAACCGCAGGGATTTCCTGACGCACAATGTTCAGGTCTTCCAACGGGGCTTGGAGCGCCGACGGCAGGCCGGTCGAGACCTGTTCGGCCCCCTTTGACGCCGTTTCGGCAGTCATATCCGGCGAAAAGGTTGCGCACGCCCCCAGCGAGGCACTGGCAGCGATCGAGAGAACGAGAGTTTGGATTTTCATGCCACTCTAACCGCCTCCAACCGGAGCCGTTCCATAGCATTCGGTTCAGACACGCAAAAACACCCGCTCGTGATCAGCCGAGGGGCAACGCAAACCATATTTTCTGGGAAAGTGAACCACAGTGGTACGCCCCCTCGGGCTCGAACCGAGGACCCTCTGATTAAAAGTCAGATGCTCTAACCAACTGAGCTAGGGGCGCACACTGCGATTTCTAACACTTAACGATCAACTCCGCGAGCGGTTTGTAGATCGGTTTGTGTGAGGGCGGTTTCTGTTGGATTCCTTCACTGAGGTCAAGCCCAAGTTGAAGGCGGCATCGAAAATTTTGGCGAAATCCGCAAAATCCGCGTTCCGGCTGTGGGTAAGGCTATGTTCACGCCTGTAATTGCCACAATACAACGATTTACAAACCGCAGTTATACTCCGCATTTCCAATAGATTGCGGTCAATCAATGATATGGATTTCAGTCTTTCGATCAGCAGACTTTACTCCCGCACCATTTGGGAGAAATGGCTATTGGCAAGTGGTTCATGGCCTATTCATGCCGTGAGCCTCACTTAGCATTGGAACCCCCTGTTCACGCGCCGCGTTGGAAGTTCACTAGAGTTAAACCCATGAAAAATCGCATGTCCCATCTCCCTGCTACGCTCGCATTGGCCATGGTTGCTGCCTTGGCCGTCTCTGGCTGCGAGGCCCCGCAGCAGGAGCCTGACGAGGCCATGGTCGTCGAATCCGTCGAGGACGCCGAAGCTGTTGATGCGACCGAACAGGCCGCTCCGGTCGTAGCCGAGGTCGAAGAGAAGGCCGCCGAGCCCGCCCCGACCACCGAGGCCCTGCCGCCGTCGGAAAAGACTTCCGAAGAATCGGTCCAGCCGGAGAGCGAGACCCTCTTCTATTAATAGAAATAACGCGGCCGCCGTTGAGGCGGCCGCTGTTTCGTTATCGAGTTGAATGACCTGCGACAGCCGCCCGATGCGGATATCGCAGGCTTTAGTGCGAAAGGTCGCAATGACTGGTCGTTCGGGCATTTTTCTTTCTGGCGTGGCTGCCTGCGCCCTCATCGCGATGGCTGCCCCGTCCTTCGCGGCCACTCCCCGTGCGACCTTCACCCTTCGCGCTGCGCCCGGTCAGGATCTGGACGATCTGGAATCGCGCCTGCGCCAAGCCATTGGCGAAGCGTCCGAGCGTGAACTGGCGACCACCTCGCGCCAGCGGGCCAGCGTAGAGCGCGCGATTGAACTGGCCGAGGACCTGCTGCGGTCCGAAGGCTATTACGGCGGCTGGGTCGAGGTCGATTCCTCAGCAGACGCTGCTGACGAGGACTCCGTCCAGATCAACCGCAATCTGGTGATCACGCCCGGCACCCGTTTCACGATTGAAAACCCGACGATCGAGTGGCGGGCCACGCGCGGTTTCCGCCCTGTCGCCGTTGAAGAGCCCGCGACCGAAGACGGTCTCGTGCGCACCGCTCCGGTCGAAGAATCCGAGGCATCGCCGGTTCCTGTCCGCGAGGATCGCGACGTTGTGGACAACGCCTTCAAGGCCATGAACCTGCCCGATGGGGCCCCCGGACGGGCCGCTGACATCATTGCCGCCGAGAGCCGCGTGGTGACGTCGCTGCGTAATGACGGCTTTGCCGACGCTCGTGCGCTGGATCGGCAAGTCGACGTGGTGCACCCCGCTTCGGAATCGGACGTCGATACCATCAGCGACGATGACGCCCCCCTCGCCGACGAACTGCCGGAACAGATCAGGGAGCAGATTGAGCAGGAAATCCGCGACGGCTTTGTCAGCGACATCGCCCCGACCGCGCCGATCGAAGTAGATGCCGCCGGACAGGTCACAGCCGCCCTGCCCGACCCTTCGCAGAAATACGCCAACCACCCCGGCAATGTGGTGATCCCTACACTGCGTATCGTGCCGGGCCAGTTGGTGCGTATGCACGAGCGGATTCTGTTAAACCCGCACCTGACCACCGTTGCCGCAGCATCGACCGACGACGCCGAGGTTCGCCCACGCGAGGCCACCCGCACCCACCAGTGGTGGGTCCAGCGACTGGTGACGTGGGATGAGGGTGAAATCTATGATCCCGCCCTGCTGGCCGAGCTGGAAAAGGACCTGACGGACACGGGCGTCTACAATACCGCGACCGTCACCCTGCAGGACCGCCGCACCGCCCGCGAGGAAGACCCGACCGGCCTGCGCAATGTCGTGGTGACGCTGGTGGACCGCGACCACAAGCTGCTGGAAGCCGGTGCGTCCTATGCCACCACTGACGGCATCGGTCTGGATATCTTCCGCACCCACTTCAACCGCTTTGGTCGCGCCGATACCCTGCGCTACGGCCTGCGCCTTGCCGATATCGACAGCCGCATCGGCGGTGAATGGACGCGCCCGCATTTCCGCAAGCGCGGTCGCACCATTTCCTTCAGCGGCTATGCCATCAACGAGATCACCGATGCCTATGAACGTCAGGCCCTTAGCTTTGACGCCGACGTGTCGCAGCGTCGTGGCAAGGACATGTGGTTCTCGGTCGGGGCGGGTCTGGATGCGGGCCGCTATATCGAGGTCCGCTATGACCCGATTACCCAACAAGCCATCGACTTCGACCGTGATCTGGTGATCGCCACCCTGCGCGCCAGTGCCCGTATCGACCGCTCGAACAATCCTCTCGATCCCACGGAAGGTTGGCGAGCCAGCCTTTCGCTGCAGCCCACCGCGGTGACGGGTGAGGACACCGTCTTCTTCCTGCGCGGCGTCGCAGACGGCAGCGCCTATGTCGGCTTTGGCGAGAATGACCAGACCGTGCTGGCTGGCCGCGTCAAGATCGGCTCCATCATCGGTGGTGACGAGCTGATCATTCCATCGGCCCGCCTGATGTATTCCGGCGGCGGCGGCTCGGTGCGCGGCTACTCCTTCCAGAGCATCAACCCGCGCCTGCCCGACAATACCCCCCGCGGCGGTATGAGCCTGTTTGAAACCTCTCTGGAGGTGCGCCGCGATGTTGGCCGCAACTGGCAGGCGGTGGGCTTTATCGACGCCGGCGCTGTCGGCTTTCAGGAAACCCCGAACCTCAGCAACATGCGTTACGGCGCGGGCGTGGGCGTTCGATACAAGCTGCCGTTCGGCCCGATCCGCGCCGATGTGGCCTTCCCGCTGAATAAGCGCGAAGGTGACGGCGACTTCCAACTCTACATCAGCATCGGCCAGTCGTTTTGACCGAGACCCCTACACCGCCCGAGCCTGAAACCCACAACGACGACGCCGTCGAAACCACGCCTGCGGAACGCAAGAAAAAGGCGCGCCGCAAGCGATCCCTGCTGCGCACCACCGCCATGGTGGCCGGCATCGGCATCGGGTCGATCATCGGTCTGGGCGTGGTGGCTCTGGTCGGGGGGCGTTACTACCTCCTGTCCGATTCCGGCCGCGCGCTGGTGACCAGCTTCATCGCGGGCAAGAAGATCGGGCGCTACGGGGCGATCAATGTCGAGGGGGTCAAGGGCGACCTATTCGACGATTTCACCATTTCCAAGGTAACGGTGACCGATATCGACGGCGTCTGGCTGGAGGCCAATGATGTTCGCGTCGACTGGTCCTATTGGCCGCTGCTGTTCCGCAAATTCCACGCGGACGAGATTTCCGCCAAGAACATCCGCGTCATCCGCCGCCCTGTCGTCGAGCCGCCGACCGAACCGGGCGGCCCGATGCCGATCAGCGTCGAGATCGATAAATTCGCCACCGATATCGAACTCATGGAGGATTTCTCCAAGGAGTATGGTCGCTGGCGGCTGAGCGGTGATGCCAACATCCCGCGTAATGGGGCCAAGAAGGTCAATGTCGACGCGCAGAGCCTGAACCGCCCCGGCGACTTCCTGAAGCTGGCCGCCAGCATCGGCGACAAACCCGAAGACCTGCGCCTGAACCTGCAAGCCAATGAGGCGCAGGGCGGCCCGCTGGCCGGTGCGCTGGGTTATTCGCCGGACAAGCCGTTCTCGGCTGTGGCTATTGTCGATGGACGTCAGGCCAATGTCACCATGCGTACCGGCGAGTTTACGCCCCTGTACGTGCGTGGTCGGTTCTCGGACGCGGGATCGCGGCTGTCCGGCTATATGGACTTCTCCGGCTCCGACCTGTTGGCGCCGTTCGTCGATCGCGTAGGCCGCACCGCGCGTGTCGGCTTTGCCGCCGTTCCCGACAAGGCCCGCGAGGGCGTCCAGCACATCGGCTGGCGTCTGCTGTCAGACAATGTCCAGTCCAGCGCCGATGGTATCGTCACCACCAAGGACGGGTTCTCTGCTGAGAACCTGAAACTGGAAGTGCACACCCAGTCAGTGTCACGCCTTGCGGGCACACGCGTGGCCGATGCGGCCAGCTACGAGGGTGTGTTCAACGGTACGGCGACCGACTTCGACCTCAAGGGCAATATTGCCCTGAACAATGCCGAACTGGCCGAATACCGCATGGCCCGCCTCTCCGGTCCGCTGAATCTTGAAGGCAAGAAGGGCGACTATACCCTAAGCGGTCGCTTGCAAGCGCAGGGCGCGTCCCACGACGGCATGCTGGGCGGGTTGCTGGGAGCTTCCCCCGTTCTCGAAGCCACCATTTCGCGTTTGAAGGATGGGGCCATCCTGCTGCGCAATGTCGATCTGCAGGGTCAGGCGGCGCGCCTCAAGGGCTCCGGCAGCCGTAACCTGTTGGGCGGTATGAGCTTTGCGGGCGATATCGACCTCAAGGATATTTCCAAGCTGCACGCCGGTGCTTCGGGCCGTTTCAGCGGCCGTATCTCTGCCCGCTCTGACCGTGCCCGTGCCCCGTGGGCGCTTTCACTGGACGGTCGCGGCGCAGGATTGCGGACAGGACAGGCCGAAGTGGACCGCCTGTTGGGACAGCGCCCGTCGCTGAAGCTCGTGGGTCTGCTGAACCAAGGCGTGATCTCCATCACCGAGGGTCGCCTTAAGGGCGATCAGGCCGACGTCTCGGCCAAGGGCCAGATCAAGGGCGGAAACCTTGCTCTAAATCTCGACTGGAAGGCCAACGGCCCGTTCGGCATCGGTCCCATCGAGATTCCGGAAAACATGGACGGCACCGGCGCCATTACCGGCAGCCTGAACCACCCCATCGCAGACCTGACCGCCCAGTTCCGCCAGATCAAACTGGGCGAGGTCGCCGTCAACAATGCCACGCTCGGCCTGCGCTTCGCCAAGCTGGATAATGGCGCGGACGGTATGGTCAATCTGCGCGGCAACCTTGGCAACCAAGCCGCCTATGCCCGCAGCCATTTCGCCTTTGCGGGCAAGGGCATCAACCTGACCAACGTCAGCGTGAACGCCGGTGGCATTCGCGTTGCGGGTAATGTGGCCCTGTCCAACCTTGTCCCCTCGACCGCAGATCTGGGCTTTACCGTCCGGCCGGGTGCCTTTGTCCGCAGTGGCTGGGCCAACGGCACGATCAAGCTGACGGATTCCGCCGCGGGCGGCACGGGCAATATCAATATTCAGGGTGCCAATCTGCGGCTGGTCGGCGTGGACATGCCGATCGAGCGGGTCGACATCAAGGCCAATGGCAGCCTGAATGCCCTCACCTTCGACACCCTGTCGCTACGCACCGGCGGGGCATCCCCCATTGCGGTGGCAGGCAACGGCACCCGATACAGCCGAGACGGCGATACCCACCGCCTCGCCCCTGTGGGCAGCGTCACCACGCGCGGCATAACCGCCGCCTTCGGCGCGAAAGACTGGTTGCAGCTAACGAACGGCAAGCTGGCCGCCAGCTCCCTGCTGACTTTGTCACGCGGGCGTTCGGCATCCGGTACGGCAGCGATCGAGCTGAACACTGAGGAAGCCGCGCTGGGCGGACGTAACCACAACCTTCGCCTCGACCTGAACAACGTGCCGATGGCCGTCCTCAACCCCGATCTTCTGGGGACTATGTCGGGCAAACTGGGCTTCGCAGACCTCAACGGCCGCAATTTCGCGACCGTTGGCGAGAACAGCCTCGACGTCGCCGACGTCAGGCAGCGTGGCGGCAACGATGCAGCCATCTCCGGTTCCATCAGGCCGACGCTGGTGGCTGACACCCTTACCCTTGCTGTGGTCGGCAAGGTCGGCAACGACGTCCCGCTGGAAGCCAATGTGTCTGTGCCCGTGATCAATCAGGCGTCCCCATTCAAACTGGGCGTCAATCAGGCGGGCCAGCTTGGTGGTAAAGTCAAACTCAATGGCAATATCGCGCCGCTCTGGAACGTTTACGACGGTATCGACCGTATCGTGACGGGTCGGGTCGACGCCGAGCTCGCTCTCGGTGGGACGCCCGCCAAACCGACGATCGGCGGCCCCATCACGCTGACCGACGGTACCTTCCTGGACAAGGGCACTGGCTCCGAACTTCGCAACATCCAGCTTGAATCCTACGTCTCTCAGGATGGAGTGGCTGTTCACTGGCTTACCGCTAACGACAGCGGTAGCGGTACGGTTTGTGCTGCTGGCTACGTACGGTTCAATGCCGACTTTATCGCCATGCAACCGTCAGGCTCAACCCCCGCTCCTGCCTGTATCCGCGAACTGCGCACGGGATCGGGTTCAACGGGTAATCTGGCGCTCAAGATCGACAATTTCCGTGTCGTGAAGACAAGGGAAGTGAACATCGTCGCCTCCGGGCAACTGAACGCGACCCATGATGGCCGTGCAGCCCGATTGGTCGGTACGCTGAACATCGATGAAGCGGTTCTCGAGCCGAACTTCCCGGCCAGCACTGGCATCACGCGCATGAACGTGACCGAGTACAACCGCCCTGCCCGCTTGGGTCCGCCGCGCAATGCGTCCGCTGCCACCGCGCCGCGTCCTGCAGCCGAGGCAAATACGCCGCGTCGTGGTCGTAACCCAGCCGATGTGCCGATCCTGCTGGATGTGACGCTGAGCACCGAAGACATTCGCGTGAAGGGCCGTGGTCTAGACCTGCAACTGGAAACCAATGCCAAGGTCACAGGTCGCCTGACCAACCCCACCCTGACCGGTCAGGCCGAGGTGATCCGCGGCACGTACGAGTTCGGCGGCAAACGCTTTGTCTTCGATCCCGCTGGCCGCGTCACCCTGGACACCGATCCCAGCCGTATCCGTCTGAACCTGCGCGCCACGCGTGAGGATGCGGACATCACGGCCATCATCAATGTCACGGGCACGGCAGCCAGCCCGCGCATCGCGCTCAGCTCCGAGCCTGAACTGCCGCAGGATGAAATCCTCGCCCGCGTCCTGTTCGGTCGCTCTGTCACCCAGCTGTCGGCTCTGGAAGCCGCTCAGCTGGCGTCCAGCGTGGCCTCTCTGGCGGGCGGCGGCGGCTTTGACGTCCTTGGCCAGCTGCGTGAACTGGCCGGCCTCGACAGCCTGTCGTTCAGCGGCGACGGGGCGAACCTGATGGTCTCGGGCGGTCGCCGCATCAGCGAGAACGTCTTCCTCGAAGTCCTCAGCGGCGGCGAAGACGGTCCGGCGGTGAATGTGGAATGGCAGGTCCGCCGCAATGTGGCCGTCAGCTCTCGCGTCACGGGCGATGGCAATGCCATCATCTCCGTCCGCTGGCGAAAGACCAGCCGATAGCAAAAAGGCCGGACGCAATGTCCGGCCTTTTCTTTTTCTATTTCAGCGCAGTGTTCAGAGGATTTCCAGAACCGTCTCAAGCGGGCGGCCGATCCGCGCGCCCTTGGAGCTTTCGACGATCGGGCGCTCGACCAGCACCGGATTGGCGATCATGGCGTCACGGATTTCCGCATCCGATGCGCCGCGCTCCACCAGTGCCTTGGCCTCGTCCTCGCGCATACGCAGCATTCCGGCGTAACCCTTGCCCGTCGATGCTGCCAGACGGTCCAGCGTCTGGGCGTCCCAACCGGCCTTCAGATATTCGACGACTTGCGCAGAGATGCCCTTTTCCTGAAGCAGTTCCACGGCCTTGCGGGACGTCGAGCATTTCGGGTTGTGATAGATGGTGACAGTCACGGCTGTTGTGTCCTGTGATCGTAGCAATATTTGCCTCCGCGATAGGCTGCGAACAGCATCACTGCAAGCACCGGCATAAGCGCCAACATGATCATGTTCTGCGGCTGGACATAGGCCACCCGCATCCCGCCATCCATCAGCACCACAATCGACAGCAGCACAGCCATCGCCGACAGCCCCAGCCCGATGGCAGGGATCAGGTGGCCGGGACGCCGCCACTGCCAATAGGCCGCGCCGAGGCAGACGATGATGACCATGGCGGTGATCGAGCCGCTGATCCAATGGAACACGCTGGCGATCTTCTCGAACATGACGGTGTCGATCTCGGCCTCGCCGCCTGTCACGGGGCCACGGACGTTTTTCAACTGTTCGACGATTTCATCCTGGGTCGGACGCCAAATCGCAAACGCCGCTGCGCCATAGCCCGCGCGTACGATCGCGACCCAGCTGGCCAGTCGCGCCATCCTGACGGCGTCGCGCAGGGATTGTGGCGGTGCCAGAAGGCGGCGCAGCCCTGTCTTGATTTGATCGTCCACCCACCTGCCCCCGCATTGCCGACAGTCTCGGCAATGAAAAATCCGGCTGTGGCTCAGCCCTTGCGGATCAGCCAGTTCGCCGCGCGCAATGCCCCCGCATGCGCGATACCGCACATAAGTAGCACGATCGGGATTACAATCGCACTAACCGTCCCATAGGCCGTCCGCTGTGCGGAAGCACCAACGAGCAGATCGACCAGCGCGGACGACAGTTCGAAACACATCCACGCCACGCCGATACCGCACCAAACCGGATTGGGTTTGAACCGGCACAGCGCCGCCATGCCCAGCGCAAACATGGCCTGCACCATCTTCAGCATGGCCACCTCGCTGTCCGCCCCCGCAACGGCACCGCTGCTGATCGCCACAGCGTTCAGGGCCGAGACGCCTGACCACAAAATGAAGGCCCACACCGCATAGCCACGCATGGTTTGGGCCTGCTCGGACGAATCGATGCGGGCGAACGGGGCATAAAATCGACGGTTCATGCGTAACTCTGGCCAGTTCTGAAAAAATCAGGCGTCCGATAGCAATGATTGCGACGCCATGCGCCATAAATCGTCACTCCTTCACCTTTGTTATCCAACAGGCTAGGCTAGCCTGATGCAGCTCGATCATAACGACGAACTCGTCCTCGCAACCTTGAGCCCACGCGCAAGGGAGTTGGTCGATCGGGCCGTCGCATGGAGTAATATTAACTCCGGCAGTCGCAATACCGAGGGGCTGTTCAAGGTTCTGGATGCGCTGGAAGCCGCATTCGCGCCCCTGCCCGTCTCCATCGAGCGCGTTGCGACGGCGACATCTTCCTCAGTCGGCGCCGATGGTACGGTCGAGACCGTCCACTATGCGCCCGCCCTGCGGATCACCTGCCGCCCCGACGCCCCGATCCAGATCGTCACCACCGGCCACTATGATACGGTGTTCGATAGCGCCAGCCCGTTCCAGCACGTTACCGTCCGCGATGACGGGGCGCTGAACGGTCCGGGCATCGCCGATATGAAGGGTGGGATCAGCGTGATGCTGGGCGCACTCGAAGCGTTCGAGGCCCATCCGCTCAAAGACAATGTGGGCTGGACGGCCCTGTTGTCGCCGGATGAGGAGATCGGATCGCCCGGATCCGCTCCCCTGCTGGCCGAACTGGGGGCCAAGGGGCATATCGGCCTGACCTATGAACCCTCCCTGCCCGACGGGACGCTGGCGGGCGAGCGAAAGGGCAGCGGCAACTATCACCTGATCGTACGGGGCAAGGCCGCCCATGCGGGCCGCGCCTTCCACGAGGGGGCGAACGCCATCGCCGCCGCCGCCATCATCACCACCCGCCTGCACGCCCTGAACGGCCAGCGCGAGGGCGTCACCGTCAATGTCTCCAAGATCGACGGCGGCTCGCCGCTCAACGTCGTAGCCGACAACGCCGTGGTGCGGTTCAACGTGCGGGTGCCCGATGCCCAGTCGGCGTCGTGGGTGGTTGATGCCATCGGTGAAATCACGACCGAGCCGCCCTTTGAGGGCATTTCGCTTCATCTTCACGGCGGCATGACCCGCGCGCCCAAGCCTATGGATGCCAGCCAGACCGCCCTGTTCAATGCAGTGAAGTCGGCGGGCGAGCTGCTGGGCCAGTCCATCCGCTGGCAGCCCTCGGGCGGTGTCTGCGAAGGCAACAACCTTCACGCCGCGGGCCTGCCCAACATCGACACGCTGGGCGTGATCGGCGGCGATATCCATTCGGATCTGGAATACGCCTGGCCCGACAGCTTCCTTGAGCGTGCCCGCCTGTCCGCCCTCATCTTCAGCAAGATCGCGTCGGGGGATATCGACGCGAAACGGCTGAAACAGCTTCGTCTGGAGACCTTGTAAGCCATGCTTATCGTTCGCCCCGCCATGCCGACGGACCTCGACGACCTGATGGAACTGGCCATCCTCTCGGGGCCGGGCTTCACCAGCCTGCCCGAGGACGCCGACGTTCTGGCCGAGCGTCTTGAGACCAGCAAGAAGTCGTTCAACGGCGAACTGCCGTGGGAAGACGCGTGGTACACCCTGATGCTGGAAGACGGCGACACGGGCGATGTGGACGGCATCGGCGGTGTGAAAGCGACCGTGGGCCTGAAGCGCCCGTTCTTCTCCTTCCGTCTGGTCAACAACATTACCCAGTCACCGTCGCTGGGCGTGAAGATGAACCACCAGACGCTGGTGCTGGTGAATGAATGCGCGGGCTGGTCAGAGGTCGGCTCGCTGTTCCTCAAGGCCGACCGCCGTCGCGGGGGCGCAGGGCGCTTGCTGGCCCAGTCGCGCTATATGCTGATCGGCACCCAGCCCGAGATGTTCGCCGAAAACGTTCTGGCCGAGCTGCGCGGCGTGTTCACGCCCGACGGTGCCTGTCCGTTCTGGGACCATGTGGCGCACAAATTCTTCCCGATGGACTTTGACGACGCCGACCGCATGACCGGATCGACCGACAAACAGTTCATCCTCGATCTGGCCCCCCGCCACCCCATCTATGTCGAGCTGCTGCCGGAACCCGCCCGTGCGGTGATCGGCAAGGTCCACCCCCAAGGCGTGCCCGCCATGGCCCTGCTGGAGTCCGAAGGTTTCCGCCCCAACGGCCTCGTCGATATTTTCGATGCCGGTCCCACCGTCGCTTGCGGCCGCGACAACATCCGTACCGTGCGCGATGCCCGCCCGCTGAAGGTCCAGATCGGCCAGGATATTCAGGCCGACCTGCCCGCTCTGATTTCCACCGACAGTCTGGCCAAGTTCCGCGCCGTGCGCGTCAAGGCCGACCTGCATCCCGAAACCGTCACCATCACCGCAGATGCAGCCACCGCCCTCAAGGTCAAGGCTGGCGACACCGTCCGCGTCAAAGTCTGAGTTTGCCCGATATGACCACCTTCCAGTCCATCGATCCCACCACCGGCGAAGTCGTCTGGGAAGGCGCGGAAAGCACGCCCGAACAGGTGGCCGCCGCCGTCGCCAAGGCACGGACCGCCATGGCCGACTGGGCGCTGCGCCCGCGTACGGACCGCGTCGCCATCCTCAAGGCCTATCAGGCCAAGCTGAAGGAACGCGCCGTCGAGATCGCCGAGACCATCAGCCGCGAAACCGGAAAGGCCCTGTGGGAGACGCAGGGCGAGGTCGGCTCCATGCAGGGCAAGGTGGACATCTCCATACGCGCCTATGACGAGCGCACGGGCGAGCGTTCAAACGACACCGCCTTTGGCCGCGCAACCTTGCGTCACCGCCCGCATGGCGTGGCGGCTGTGCTTGGCCCGTTCAACTTCCCCGGCCACCTGCCGAACGGTCACATCGTTCCGGCCCTGCTGGCGGGCGATACCGTCGTGTTCAAACCCTCCGAAGAAGCCCCCAAGACGGGCGAGCTGATGGTGCAATGCCTGCTGGACGCGGGCGTACCGGATGGCGTGATCAACATTGTCCAAGGCGGCAAGGACGTCGGCGCGGCCCTGCTTGACCAGAAGATCGACGCCCTGATGTTCACCGGCTCGGGCGCAGCGGGCGCGCATTTCCGCAAGAAGTTCGCCGATGATCCGCACGTGATCCTCGCGCTGGAACTCGGCGGCAATAATCCGCTGGTCGTCTGGGACGTGGCCGATGCCGAGGCTGCGGCCACTCATGTGGTTCAGTCGGCCTTCATCACCTCGGGCCAGCGCTGCTCGTGCGCGCGCCGCCTGATCGTGCCTAACGGCCCGCAGGGCGATGCCGTGGTCGAGGCGGTCGCCACGCTGTCGGACCGTCTGCGTTATGGCGCATGGAACGGCAATGAAGAGGTTTACGGCGGCCCGCTGATCTCCGCCCGCGCCGCGAAAAAGGCACTGTCCGATCTTCAGGAGCGGATCGATCTGGGAGCCAAGGTCATCCGCGCCTCCGGCCCGATCGAGGGCCTGTCTGACGCCTTCGTCAAACCCGCCATCATCGATGTGACGGGCGTTGACGTGCCGGACGAGGAAATCTTCGCGCCCTTCCTGTCGGTCATCCGCGTGGACAGCTTTGATGCCGCCCTCGAGGCCGCCAACGCCACCCGCTACGGCCTGTCGGCGGGCCTGATCAGTGACGATGCCAAGTTGTGGGACCGCTTCATCACCACCATCCGCGCGGGCGTCGTGAACTTCAACCGCCCGACCACCGGCGCGGCGGGCGACATGCCCTTCGGCGGCCTCGGCGCCAGCGGCAACCACCGCCCCAGCGCCTATTACGCCGCCGACTACTGCGCCTATCCTGTCGCCAGTTTCGAAGCCGACGGCGTCAAGAACATCACCGGTGAAATCAAGGGCTTGATGTAATGGGTTCACACGCGGTCGAAGCCAATGCCGATGGCCTGATCGGGCCGACGCACTCCTACGCAGGTCTGTCGCCGGGCAATCTGGCGTCCAGCCTGAACAAGGCCAAGGCTTCGTCTCCGCGTGCTGCTGTCCTGCAGGGGTTGGACAAGATGAAGAAGCTGGCCGACCTCGGCCTGCCTCAGTTTGTGCTGCCCCCGCATGAACGCCCGAACATCCCCTTCCTGCGCTCTCTGGGCTTTGCGGGCACAGACGCGCAGGTGCTGGAGCGGGCATGGAAGGACGCGCCGAGCTTTGCCGCCGCCGCCTGTTCGGCCTCGCCCATGTGGGCGGCCAATGCCGCGACCGTGACCCCCAGTGCCGACAGCCTAGATGGCCGCGTGCATTTCACGCCCGCCAATCTGGTCACCAACCTGCACCGCAGCCTGGAGCACGAGCAGACGCAGAGATCGCTGAACGCACTCTTCCCCGACGAGGGCCATTTCGCCCTCCATCCGGCCCTGTCGCCCGTCAGCCATCTGGCCGACGAGGGCGCGGCCAACCATGTCCGCCTGTGCGCCGACCACGGCAGCGAGGGCGTGAACCTTTTCGTCTGGGGCCGCGATGCGTTCGAGGCGTGGAACGGTCCCTTTCCCGCCCGCCAGACCCGCGAGGCGTGCGAGGCCATCATGCGCCGCCACGGAGCCTCGGGCGTCGTACTAGCCCGTCAGGGGCGCGCAGCGATTGCGGGCGGCACCTTCCACAATGACGTGGTGTGCGTGGGCGCGCTGGATACCCTCTTCTTCCACGAACTGGCGTTTGAGGACACAAACGCCACCAAGGCCGCCATCCGCGCCGCCGCCAAGGGGTTCGAGCCGAAGTTCGTCGAGGTTTCCGCCGCTGACCTGCCGCTGGCCGATGCGATCAGCAGCTATCTGTTCAACTCCATGCTGATCCAGATACCGGGCGAGGACCGCCTGACCCTGATCTGCCCCACCGAGACGCGCGATAACCCGCGCAGCCATGCGGTGGCAGAGCGTATCGCCACGTCAAACGGGCCGATCGGCCGCGTGGAATATGTGGATGTGCGCCAGTCCATGGCCAACGGCGGCGGCCCCGCCTGCCTGCGCCTGCGTGTCGTGCTGACGGATGAAGAGCTGGCCGCCACCAACCCCGCCATGCGGATGACGGATGAGCTGCACGCCCGCCTGACCATGTGGGCGCTGCGCTGGTACCGCGAGGAGTTGCGCCCTGCCGATCTGGCCGATCCGGCGCTGCTGGAGGAAAGCCTGGCCGCGCTGGACGAACTGACGTCCATCCTGCACCTCGGCAACGACTTCTATCCATTCCAGCGTTAAGCCCGCAGCCGCTCCAACGCCTGCGGATAGCGACGCGACACGGGTGCCTCAACCGCGCCCAGCGATACGGTCCAGTCGCCCGATCCGGCAGGCTCCAGCCCCGTCATATGATCGGGATTGACCAGCCACGAGCGGTGGCTGCGTACGAACCCGACCGGCGCCAGCCGCGCCTCGACCGCCGCCATGGTCGCCCGCATCAGGGGCCTGCGCCCGTCTGCCAGCAGGAACTCGACATAGTTCCCCGCCGCCGTCACGGCCAGAATGTCGGCCAGTGGCACACGGATGATCCGCGCCCCATCGCGGATATCGAAACTGACGGGCCGCACCTCTTCCTTGCGGTTCTGGCGAACCATGGTGACCGTCCAGAACACCGACAGGTGCAGCAAATAGGACAGCAGGTCCTTGCGGAACTCCGACAAAAAGCCGCTGAAATCATAGTCCGCGCCCATGGCCGCATAGGTCGCCTCGCGTAGGGCAACGAATACGCCAACGTGCACCACGCTATAGGCCACGAGGCCGACGACATGCACCGCCACGAAATGCATACGCGTGGCCCAACTGGCGGCCAATAACTCATCGGGATGGGCCTTGGCGGCGGCCAGCCAGGGGATCCAGATCGCAGCGGCCAATCCGATAAGGCTCGACACCTCCCAGAGCAGCGGCTCCCACCGGGCCGCGTCGGGTGTGTCCATCAGGGTCGTCACGACATTGATGGCGCAGACCAGCGCCGCACCGATGATGATCAGCCCTCCGCCTTTTAGCAGGTCATCCCTGTTGGCCCCGTTCGTCCCGCCCGAGGTGCCACTCGTCACAGCCATTCGCGTTTCGTCCCACCGCTGGCCACACCGGCCCCCTCGACCTTGTTCCAGCACGCAATGTTACGCCGAATAGCGGCCATGACCCAAGCACTCTCGCAACCGCAAGGCACAATGATCGGGCGTCGGCACGATCTGGATGCCATCCGCATCGGGGCTTTTGCCCTGCTCATCCTCTATCACGTCGGCATGTTCTATGTGCCGTGGGACTGGCACGTGAACAGCGCCCGCCCGCAGGAATGGCTGGAGCCTGTCATGCGCTTCACCAATCCGTGGCGGATGACGCTTCTGTTCCTCGTTTCGGGTTCGGCCACGCGCCTGCTGTACGAAGCCTATAAGCGTCAGGGCGCGGGTGCGGCCGAGCGGCTGGGCGGGGCGCGTCTGTCGCGTCTGGGCCTGCCGCTGCTGTTCGGCATGCTGGTGATCGTGCCGCCCCAGACCTATTACCAAGTGCTGGAAATGGCGCGTAACGGAACCCTGCTGTCGGGCCTGTCGCCGGAAGCTGCGGTATCGGGCTTCTGGACCCGCTATGTCACCGCCAGCGGACAGTGGTGCAATGCCGACGGCTGCATCATCACGCCCACGTGGAACCACCTGTGGTTTCTGGCCTACGTCCTGCTCTATGGCCTGCTGGCCGCGATGGTGGCGGGCGTTGCCGAGCGCAGGTTCGGCGGTTGGGCCGCCAAGCTGGGAGCCGTGCTGAAAGGCCCGTGGCTGTTCCTGTTGCCCGTCGCCTATCTGGTCGCGATCCGCATCGGGCTTTATCCGCGCTTTCCCGTCACGCATGACGTCATCACGGACCTCTATACCCACGCCCTCAGCCTGCCGGCCTTTGCCTTCGGTTTCCTGATGGTCGCGGCACCGAAACTGACCGCGCAGTTTGTGAAATACCGCCACCTGTCGCTGGCGCTCGCTCTAGGCAGTTATGCCGCCTACATCGGCTATCTCGTGATCTATCCGGATGGCGCGGCACCGACGCTTGGCCTGCGGAACGTCCTGCGTGTGGTCTATGCGATCGATCAGTGGGCCTTTATCGCCGCCGTGCTCGGCTATGCCGCCAAACACGTCCACGGCACCTCGCCCCTGATGAAATATCTGGGGGGCGGTATCTTCAGCTTCTACATCGTCCACCAGACCGTGACGGTCGTGGTCGCTGCTAATGTTGAGAAATTGAAACTTCCGCTGTTCGCCGAAATGGGCATTGTACTGGGCCTGACGGTTGCGGGGTGTGTGGTGGCGTACGAGATTGCCAAGAGGATCGGTGTGTTCGGCATCTTGCTGGGCGTATCGCCATCCAAACGGGCGACGTCGCAACGCCGTCAAACCGCCGCCGCTAACGCGTAGTCATTGACCTGCAAGAACGAAACCATGATCCAGTCCCGCCGCGCCTTTATGGCCTCCGCCACTGCCATCGCCCTTGCAGGTTACGCCCAGCGTGCCCAAGCCGTCGAAAACGGCTTCGTTGACGGCATCAGCCGCAGCGAGGTCTTTGGCTACGGTCCCTTGGTCAAAGATCCCTATGGGCTGATGGACCTGCCCGAAGGCTTTTCCTATCGCGTGGTGTCTCAGGTGGGCGAGACCATGAGCGACGGCCTGCTGACGCCGAACAATTTCGACGGCATGGCCTGTTTCCCGCTGGACGAGGATCGGGTCATCCTGGTCCGCAACCACGAAACCAAACTGCACCAGCCGAACGCCAGCGCATGGGGGGCCAACCACCGTCTGGCCGAGGGCCTGAAGCGCGAGCAGGTCTACGGCGTCTACACCGAGGACGGCGGCGACCGCGTCCGCGCCATCGGCGGGGGCACGACCACCATCGTCTATAACCTCAAGACCGGAAAGACCGAGCGCACCCACCTGTCGCTCGGCGGCACGGCGGTTAACTGTGCGGGGGGCAAGACCCCGTGGGGCTCGTGGCTGACGTGCGAGGAGAGCATCGCAGGCCCCAAGGACGGCATCCCGCAGGAACACGGTTGGGTGTTTGAGGTCCCCGCCAACGCGACCGGCATGGTTGAGCCCAAGCCCATCAAGGCCATGGGGCGTTTCAAACACGAAGCCGCCTGCGTCGATCCCAGCTCGGGGGCCGTCTATATGACCGAGGACGTGGCCGACGGCCTTTTCTACCGCTTCTTGCCGAATGAAAAGCAGGACCTGCACAAGGGCGGTCGTCTCCAGGCGCTGGCCATCAAGGGCCAGCCATCCGCCGACACCCGCAACTGGGACAGCGTGCTGTGGCAGAAGGGCCAGACGCTCGAGGTCGAATGGGTCGATCTGGACGAGGTCGAAAGCCCCAACGGTGACCTGAACAAACGCGGCCATGCCAAGGGCGCGGCTCTGTTCGCACGCGGCGAAGGCATCCACTGGGCCGAGGACCATCTCTATTTCGCCTGTACTTCGGGCGGTGTGGGCCGCATGGGTCAGGTGATGCGCTACGTCCCCTCGCCGTTCGAGGGACGCGCGGAGGAAGCGTCGTCGCCTGCCCGTCTGGAACTGTTTGTCGAAACGACCGATCAGGCCGTGATGGAGTATGTCGACAACATCACCATCGCCCCCAACGGTCACGTCATCGGCTGCGAGGATCGCGCCAAGGGCACCAACCACATCCGTGGCATCATGCCGAACGGGCGCATCTATACCCTCGCCCGCAATCCCCAGCCGCACGATGACGACGAGGCGAACAACGAACTGGCAGGCGTCTGCTTCTCGCCGGACGGCCAGACCATGTTCGTGAACCTGTACGCACCGGGCACCACACTGGCGATCACCGGCCCGTGGGACAGTTTCAGGGTCTAGGCCCTATTGCAGGGCGTGGACGCGCGGCGCGTGGTGGCCGTCCGCATCCACATTGAACAGACGCAGTTGTTCCTGACGGCTGAGATGGTCGCCGCTTTCACCGATCAGGGCTTCTTCAGCCGTATAGGCAATGGCCGTGCGCCCGCCTTGCTCGATCATGATCGAGTAAAAAGGCTGTGACGGATCAACGCCGTCGATATCCTCGATTGGGCCATAGTAGCTCGCATCCACATCCACGACCAAGCCGAAGAAGGCATCATGAACGTGGCGGACTTTCTGACCCAAACCGAATTTTGCTGTGCGAGCGTATGTCATGACCAGAATACGCTCGGTCATGCCTAAGGTTGCCGAAAATCCTGTCATCATAAGTGACTATTTGTAACATAAATATCCACGTTTCATTAATCATACCGGCACGATATGGGGGTGGCTTCGTATCGCATAGCGGGCTAGGTTTACGGGGACGGGCGCCGCTTCGGACCGCCCACAACCATAGTCGGCCCAATGCCGGAGACCTCTGGCGCGCCCAAGCGGCGCGACTCTCGGTCCCAGCCCGCTCGCCCCCGTCGGCAGAGCGATACAAATCGAGACGCGCCTCTCTACGGCGCTTTGGATTTGGGGACCAATAACTGTCGCCTGCTCATCGCGCGTCCTGCGCGCGACGGCTTCCGCGTGGTCGATTCCTTCAGCCGCATCGTCCGCCTTGGCGAGGGCCTGTCACGCACGGGACGCCTCGATGAAAAGGCGATGGATCGCGCCTATGACGCCCTCGCCCAGTGCGCCGAGCGTATCGCCCGTCGCGGTTTGAAGGTTGACCACCTCTCCGCCGTCGCCACCCAAGCCTGCCGCGCCGCCGAAAACGGCGCTGAGTTTGTCGAGCGGGTCCGAAAGGGCACCGGCCTGAAACTTCGGATCATCGACCCGATCGAGGAAGCCCGACTGTCGGTCGCGGGCTGCATGAACCTGATCGAACAGGACGCCGAGGCCGTTCTGGTCATCGACGTGGGCGGTGGCTCAACCGAACTGTCGTGGATGCGGCGCACCGAACAGGGCCTGGACACTGTTGCGTGGACATCCGCACCGCTGGGCGTGGTGACCTTGGCCGAGCGCCACCCCGAGCCCCCTGGATCGCCGACCGAATGGTACGAGGCCATGGTCGCCGATGTGACCGAGGCCATCGCCAAGGGTGCCCCCCAAGATCCAGAATATCATCAGCTCTACACCCAAGGTCGCGCCCACATGGTCGGGACCTCGGGCGCGATCACCAGTCTGGCGGGTATCCATCTGGGCCTGCGCCGCTATCAGCGCGATCTGGTGGACGGGCTATGGATGACCCGCGCCGACTGCGAGGCCGCCGCCCAGCGCCTTATCAATCTGGGGCCGGAAGGCCGTGCGGCGGAAAGCTGTATTGGCCCAGACCGCGCCGATCTGGTGCTGGCAGGTGCGGCGATCCTTGAAGCCGTCCAGCGTGCATGGCCGTGCGAGCGGGTGCGCGTCGCCGACCGTGGCCTGCGCGAGGGCCTGTTGCTGACGATGATGAACTCGCCCAGCGCGCCAAAGAAGAAACGCCGTCGTCGCCGCAAACGCTCGCGTCACGGCGCAAAGCCGACGCCCGCGACCTAGCGCGCCATCGGATCGAGGAGCTGGGCCTCGATGGTGATGTCACACACCGAAAAATCAGCCCCCTTGGCGGCCCGCACGTCGGCGACGTGGGCCGCAAAGCGCGCGCTGGCCGGATCAATCCGGCGCACGACAGGCCGTTCGCGAACCGGAATGTCGGCAGCGATCCGCACCCGCGTCATTCGGTCAGGACTTTCCACCATGCCACTGGGCAGATCGCCCGCGTTCAAGCTGTCCACCACGTCCTGCCCGACGACGACACGCCCCCAGATCGAGTAGCGGCGCTCCAGCGTTGGATAATAGGCCCGCATCAGGAAGAACTGGCTGTCAGCGCTGTCTTCGGCCTCGTCGCGGGCCATGCCCGCCACTCCGGGGCAATAGACGCCCCAGCCGGTCGCCTTGCCATCACCCGAACGCTGGAAGAAGCGGTCAGGCTGGCTCATGACAGGAAGGCTGTGGTGGAAGCCCAGAGGGAAGCCGGACGGCGCGGCCACCGGCACAAAGGGCGTCTCTGCAGAACGGCGGAAAGTCAGCTCGGCCTTGACGTTGCCCAGCGCGCTGCCGCCCTCGCCCGTCCCTGTGGGATCACCGGTCTGGGCCATGAAGCCGTCGATAACACGGTGCCAGACCACACCGTCATAAAAGCCCGCCGACGCCAGCGCCCTGATGCGTTCGACATGCAGGGGCGCGACATCGGGCGTCATCTCGACATAGATGTCGCCCTTGGTGGTTTCGATAACCAGCAGGTTTTCAGGGGCAATGGCCTGAAACTCATCTGCGGCAATGGCCGGAGCGCTTGAGAGGAAAAGTCCGGCCAGGGCCAGAGCGATTTGCTTTTTCATCCTGCGTCCGGCCTCCCCGCCGTTGCTTGATTAGGGGTTGATGACCTCTACCGGCACGGTGACGTCACAGGCCGTAAAGGCATTGCCGATGCGATTACGGGCCGCATCCACAGCCGCGGTAAAGGGTGCGCCACCCGGCACAGCCACACGCACGGTCGGGCGTTCATTGGCCGGAATTTGCGAGGCCAGACGCACGCGCGTCATAACATCAGCACCCTCGCCTACCGCACCATCATTGGCCTCGGCACCGGGCTTCAGCGCCTTGAGAACGTCCAGACCCGACAGCACGCGACCAAAGACCGTGTAGGCCCCGTTCAGGTTGTCGGCGTTGGCTGTGGTGAGGAAGAACTGGCTGTTGGCGCTGTTGGGCAGACCCGAACGTGCCATACCTGCCGTACCGGCGCAGAACAGGCCGGTGGCCTGAACCTTCATATCGGCATTGATCATCATCTGGGCGTCCGGCTGGGTCACCACGACGTTCGAGCCGATGAAGCCCATCTGCATCGGGGCATTGGTCGGAATCGCCGCGAAACCGGCATCTCGGCCACGACGGAAGCTGAATTCGGCGGCCAGATCGGGCAGCTCGCTGCCGCCCTCGCCCGTGCCGCGCGGATCACCCGTTTGGGCCATGAAGCCCGGGATCACGCGGTGGAATTTGTGGCCGTCATAGAAGCCCTGCGTCGTCAGGGTGCGAATGCGCTCGATGTGGTTCGGCGCAATACGCGGCTCCAGCTCGACCAGAACCTGCCCCTTGGTGGTGTCGATCACCCAGAGATTTTCGGCGGCGACTTCGCGCCATTCAGCCGTGGATTGCGCGTGGGCGGTGCCGGCCAGCAGAACAGCAGCAGCCGCTGCGGAAATCATCAGGTTTTTCATGACACTCAGTGTTTCAGCGATTGCGAACCTTGTCGAGCACAGCAGCAGCAATGGCCGGGCTGACGAAGCTTTCGATGTCGCCATTCAGCATGGCGATTTCCTTCACGAGGCGCGAGGCGATCGCCTGATGGCGCGGATCGGCCATCAGAAAGACCGTTTCGATCTCGCTGTTCAGGCGCTGGTTCATCGCCGTCAGCGGGAATTCGTACGCGAAGTCGGCGACAGCGCGCAGGCCGCGCACGATGCAGTTCGCATTCAGCTCTTCGGCAAAATGCATCAGCAGGCTGCTGAACGGACGCACTTCCACCGCATCGCCAAAACGGGCGACTTCGCGCTGGAGCATCTCGACGCGTTCCTGCGTGGTGAACAGCGGCCCCTTGGCGTCATTCTGGGCCACGCCGATGACCAGCTTGTCTACCAGCTTGACCGCACGGCCAATGATATCGAGGTGGCCATTTGTGACCGGATCGAAAGTGCCCGGATAAAGTCCGATACGCATAGGCTTCCTCTAAGCCTCCCCAAGGGTAAGTTGCGCCTGTCTTAGCAGGTGCAAAATCTCGCGAATAGCGGAAATGGACTTCGCCGCCCCTCGATCACCAAGAGGTCAGATCGATTGAACGGGCTGGCTTTCCCACGCCTGACGCAGACGCGCCATGGCGTCGGGGGTGCCGGGGAACAGGTGATCATTGATCGAGGCGATCGAGGCCGCTGGCGTGGCGGCATTACAGGCAAAGGCACCGTCGAACTGGTCCAAATCCCCTAGCGACACGGGCCTAATGGCTTGCGTCACCCCTGAGTTTTCCAGACCGCGCGAGATCAGGCGGCGCGTGACACCGTCCAGCATGGTCCCTTCGGGCCAGACAATACTGTCGCCCTGAAGGAAGCCGATATTCCACAGCGTCCCCTCAAGGATCAGCCCCACCTCGCCCGTCAGGAGCGCATCGTCATATCCGGCCAGTCGGGCCTTGCGGCGGGCATGTATGACGCCCGTCGTGCCCAGATGTTTGAGGTGGGCCAGTTCGCGCTGATGGCGCATGGTCATGACCCGCAGTCCGTCCGCCATAGGGGCGGCGGGCGGCGATACCCAGATCCCGACAGCCAGCCGTTCGACAGCCTCTGGTGCCCGCAAGGACATGCTTGGAGCCGTCAGTGTCACCCGCACCCACGCTGCATCCACTGCATCAAGTGCGGCGCGTAACTGATTGCGAACACTGGATTCATCGAGCGACAATTGAAAAAGCTCGCGTGCCGAGGCCGCGAGCCTTTCCATATGCAGATCCAGTCCCCTCACCCCGCCGTCGGCGTAGTTGAAGGACGTCACGGCCCCATAGTTGACCATGGCCATCTGGCGCAGGTCGTCGGCAGAGGCCGGACGGCCGTCGATCCACAGTTGCGGTTCGACGGCCAAGACAGACTTATTCCGCGTTCGATTCCGGCGCGGTGATTTCGGTGGCTTCGCCCTCGATCACTTCACCTTCGATGCCTTCGGCTTCGTCCTCGCCGGAGTTCGGCAGACGCTCGACCGAGACGACACGCTCGTCCTTGCCCGTGCGGAAGATCATCACGCCCTGCGAGGCGCGGCCCACGATGCGGACCTGCTCGACAGGGGTACGGATCATTTGGCCACCGTCGGTGACCAGCAGCAGGTCATCCGCTGCATCCACCGGGAAGGCTGCGGCCAGACGCTTGCCCGCACGACCGCCCAGACCGTGCGCGGTCAGACCCTGACCGCCACGTCCGGTACGACGGTACTCATAGGCGCTGGAGCGCTTGCCCAGACCGTTTTCCGAAACCGTCAGGATGAACTGTTCGGCGGCTTCCAGCTCAGCGAAACGCTCAGCGTCCAGTTCGACCGAACCTTCGGCTTCGTCCTCGGCCTCGGTCGGGGTGTTGTCCTCTTCGCCCTCGCCCTGCGCCGCGCGGCGCTTGGCATTGGCCAGTTTGACATAGGTGGCGCGTTCTTCCGGCGTGGCGTCCACACGGCCCAGAACGGCCATGGAGATCACCTCGTCGCCGTCCTGCAGACGGATACCGCGAACGCCCGTGGAGTCGCGGCCCTTGAAGACGCGAACGTCGTCGGCCTTGAAGCGGATGGCACGGCCCAGAGCGGTCGTCAGCAGGATGTCGTCTTCCGCCGTACAGATGCCGACGCCGACCATGCGGTCACCGTCTTCCAGCTTCATGGCGATCTTGCCCGCGCGGTTCACGGTGGCGAAGTCGCTGAGCTTGTTACGACGCACGTCGCCCGACTTGGTGGCGAACATGATGTCGTAATCGCCCCAAGTGCCTTCATCCTCCGGCAGCGGCAGCACGTTCATGATGCTGTCGCCCGGCTCGATCGGCAGCAGGTTGACGAAGGCCTTGCCCTTGGACTGCGGCGTGCCCAGCGGCAGGCGCCACGTCTTGAGCTTATAGGCCTTGCCGTTGGTGGCGAAGAACAGGACCGGCGTGTGGGTCGAGGCCGAGAAGACGCCGGTGATGGCATCCTCGTCCTTCATCGACATGGCCGAACGGCCCTTACCGCCGCGATGCTGCGTGCGATAGGCGTTCAGGGCCACGCGCTTGACGTAGCCGGTATGGGTGACGGTCACGACCATGTCCTCACGCGGGATCAGGTCTTCGTCTTCCATCTCGTGGTCGCCCTCACCGATTACGGTGCGACGCGGCACGGCGAACTGGTCCTTAACGGCCAGCAGGTCGTCACGGATCAGGGCCAGAACGTGCTTGCGATCCGACAGGATTTCCAGGTGGCCCGCGATGGTGCCAGCCAGGGTGTTGGCCTCGCCAAAGATGTCGTCTCGGCCCAGACCCGTCAGACGCGACAGGGTCAGCGCCAGAATGGCCTTGGCCTGTTCGTCAGTCAGTTTGATCAGACCACCCTCGACCAGAACGGTACGCGGGTCGGCAATCAGCTCGACCAGAGCCATCATGTCGCCCACCGGCCAAGCCTTGGCTTGCAGCCGCTCGCGGGCTTCCGTCGGGTCTGCCGACGAACGGATGATGTGGATCACCTCGTCGATGTTGGCGACGGCGACGGCCAGACCGACCAAGACGTGACCACGGTCGCGGGCCTTGGACAGTTCAAACTTCACGCGGCGGACGATCACTTCCTCGCGGAACTCGAGGAAGGCTTCCAGCAGCGAGCGCAGGCCCATCTGCTCGGGACGGCCATGGTTCAGCGCCAGCATGTTGACGCCGAACGACGACTGCAGCGCCGTATAGCGATAGAGCTGGTTCAGGATCACATCGCCCGAGGCATCGCGCTTCAGCTCGATGACCATACGCATGCCGGTACGGTCGGATTCGTCGCGGACGTCGGCAATGCCTTCGAGGCGCTTTTCGCGCACCATCTCGGCGATGCGCTCGATCAGGGTCTGTTTGTTGACCTGATAGGGCAGCTCGGTGATGACGATGGCTTCGCGGTCCTTGCGGATCTCTTCGATCGAGGCCTTGCCGCGCACCACGACCGAGCCACGACCGTCACGCAGGGCGTTGCGCGGGGCGGTGCGGCCCATGATCTCGCCGCCGGTCGGGAAGTCCGGACCCGGCACGATGTCCAGCAGGGCATCGTCGGTGATGTTCGGATCGTCCAGCAGGGCGACCGAAGCGTCGATCACTTCGCCAAGGTTATGCGGCGGGATGTTGGTCGCCATACCCACGGCGATACCGCCCGCGCCATTGACCAGCAGGTTCGGGATACGCGCCGGAAGAACGGTCGGCTCGAGTTCTTTTTCGTCGTAGTTCGGCTGGAAATCGACAGTGTCTTTTTCAATGTCGGTCAGCATCGCCACGGCGGCGTGGGTCATGCGGCACTCGGTGTAACGCATCGAGGCCGGCATATCGCCGTCGACCGAGCCGAAATTGCCCTGACCGTCCACGAGCGTAAGGCCCATGGAGAAGTCCTGCGCCATACGCACCAGCGCCATGTAGACCGACGAGTCACCATGGGGGTGGAAACGACCCAGCACGTCACCGACAACACGCGCGCACTTCGAATAGGCGCGGTCTGGCGACATGTTCAAGTCGTGCATCGAATACAGGATGCGGCGGTGAACAGGCTTCAGGCCGTCGCGTGCATCAGGCAGTGCGCGGCTGACGATAACGCTCATGGCATAGTCGAGGTACGAACGTTTAAGCTCGTTCTCGATGGTGATGGTCGCGATATCGCCGGAAGACGCCGGAGCGCCGTTTTGGTAACTGTCGTCGGTCAATGAAATCAGGCTTTAAATGGCCGGAATCGGAACGTGATCCGCTAGGGTCGGTTCTAGCACTCTAGACCCGCTGTGGCAAAATCTGCGAAGGGTTGGAACACCGATAGCCAAAGGAAAATGACAATGAAAAAAACTGCCATCTCCCTCGCCGCCGGCGGCATGATGATCATGACTATCGGTTGCGCGGCTGTCGCTCAGGAACAGCCCGCCGCTGCGGCTCCGGCCGCGTCGGCTGGCGGCCCGGCCCTCAACGTCGCCCTGATCAATAACGACGGCCAGCCCGCTGGCAGCGTGCAGCTGAAACAAGGCCCGTCCGGCCTGCTGATGATCGTCGAGGCACAGGGCCTGACGCCGGGTTGGCACGGCATCCACCTGCATGCCACGGGCCAATGCGAGGCCAACTTCACCTCCGCCGGTTCGCACATCAACCACGCCACCGCCGCGCCGCACGGCCTGCTGAACCCGCAAGGGCCGGACCTTGGCGACCTGCCGAACATCTATGCCGATGCCAGCGGTGTTGCCCGCGCCGAACTGTTTACCGACCGCGCCGCTCTGGTGGACGGCACGGCGGGCCAGAACCTGCTGGACGCGGACGGCTCGGCCATCGTCATCCACGCCAATGCCGACGACCATGTCAGCCAGCCGATTGGCGGTGCCGGTGCCCGCGTTGCCTGTGGCATAGTGAAGGCCCACTAAGCCCGATCCGACACCAGAATACGAAAGGGGCGGAGCACCATCGGTGCCCCGCCCTTTTTGTTGTCCGGCTGTGATCCGGCTTACCGCGCGGCCCCTGCCCGCAGATTGCGCTCGGCGATGGAAACAACCACCACGCCCACCATGGTCAGGGCGGCTCCGATAATGATCTGGCTCGTCAGCATATCACCCATGAACAGCCAGCCCATCAGCACCGACACAACGGTCGATCCCAACAGATAGGGCGTGACCCGCCCTGCCTCGCGGCGCTGGACCAGCCAGAACAGCAGGCTGGTGGCCATGACGGACGAGAACAATCCCGCCCAGACCACGGAGGCCCAGACCAGCGGGGTGGCGGACCTCAGCCCTTCCACCTGTCCGCTCTCGAACACGTACGACCCCAGCGCCATGGTCGGCATAGCCGTCAGCGCCAGAATGCCCTGCATCTTCAGCGGCGGTACCGCCGTCGTGCGGCGCGCAATCACCGTGACCAAGGCCCACACCGCAGCGGCCAGCGTGCCGATGACGATAGCCTCCCAATCCTGAAGCGCGTGCGGGTCAGCCGTCATCCACGCCACGCCGACAAAGGCGATGAGCATGCCGACAATGGCCGGCCATTTCAGCCGCTCACCCAACAGCAGGAAGGCAAACAGCGAGGTAAAGGGGATCCACGTCTGGGTCGCCACCGAAACAGGGCTGACGTCCTGTGCCAGCGAAAAGGCGAAATAGATCAGACCATAGTGCACCGCCCCGCCGAGGAAGGCGATCAACAACATCGCCTTCCAGTTCGGAAACGGCGGGCGCACAAATGGCGCAAGGCACAGACCGGCAATGGCAAAGCGCAGCCCCGCCACCATCAGCGGCGGCATGTATTCGGTCGCCAGCTTGGCTGCGGCGTTGTTGACGCCCCAGATCACGACGATGGCCAAAATGGCACCGATTTCCAGAGGGGTGAGCTTTTGGTCGATCATAGCCTGTTAGCGCATGCCATAGGCCGCTGCCTTTGGCTCCTCACGATAGTTGTCTGCGTGTTTCGTTCACATGGATAAGCGTCTAAGGGCGGGCGTCCAGTCGCTTATGAGAGATTCCCATGGCTCGCCGCATCCCTACCCTTCGCACCCTCGCTTCGGTTGTCGGGGCGGCGCTTGTCCTCGGCGGGGCGGCCAGCGCGTTGGCCGAGCCTATTCTGGTCACCTCGCCCTCGCCTCTGCCGCTGGATAACCAGCGTCCGCGCGTCTTTATGGGCGGCAGCATCGACATGGGCGGCGCGCCGGACTGGCAGGCCGCCATGACCCGCGCCCTGTCGGATATGGATGTGGTGATCCTGAACCCGCGCCGTCCCGACTGGAACCCTGCATGGAAGCCCGAAGCCTCGGAGCCGGAGTTCCGCCGCCAGGTGGAATGGGAACTGGCCGCGCTGGAGGCCAGCGACGTCATCGTCATGTATTTCGCCCCCGGCACCCAAAGCCCGATCAGCCTGCTGGAAATGGGCCTGCACGCCCGCAGCGGAAAGCTTATCGTGCTGGCCCCCGACGGCTTCTGGCGCAAGGGCAATGTGGACATCACCGCCGAGGCCTATGGCGTGCGTCAGGTCCGGACGATGGAAGAACTCACCGCCGCCGTGCGTGAGGCCTTGGCCGAGGCCGCAACAAAGGCCCGCTTCGTCCGCTAAACAAAAAGGCCGCCGGAGCGATCCGGCGGCCTTTTCTTTTGATCTGTCGATGCGACTTAGAACGGGATGTCGTCGTTCAGGTCGTAGCTTTCCTTGGGACCCGACGGACGGTTGGCACCGCCCGAGGAGAAGCCCGAGTCATAGCTGTCGTCACGGCCACCGCCGTAACCGCCGCCTTGGCCGCCACCATAGCCGCCGCCCGAGCCGCCTTCCGAACGGCCGCCCAGCATGGTCAGGGTGCCGTTGAAGCGTTGCAGGACGATTTCGGTCGAGTATTTCTCGATGCCTTGAGCGTCGGTGTATTTGCGGGTCTGCAGCGAGCCTTCGACGTAAACGGTCGAGCCCTTCTTGAGGTACTGCTCGGCCACCTTGACGATGTTCTCGTTGAAGATGACAACCGAGTGCCATTCGGTCTTTTCCTTGCGCTCGCCCGTGGCCTTGTCGCGCCAGGTTTCCGAGGTCGCGATGCGCAGGTTGGCGACGCGGTCGCCCGAGTTCAGGGTGCGGATTTCCGGATCGCGGCCCAGATTGCCGACCAGAATGACCTTGTTGACGCTACCCGCCATGACCGATGTCCTTTTGTTCTTATAGCCCCGCGGGCCACGAAAGCCCGCCGGAATGTTCCATTTATGTTCCGGCTCTGCAACCGGAAATATTGCCCCTTACGGAGCGATAGCGATCGGTCGCCCGTCGATTTCCCGCTGAATTGCACCGGGGATGGCGAGTCGTCCATCACCAGTTCGCGTCAAGGCGAAGAAACGCGGGCCATCCAGGGTCTTGCTCATCTTCACGCCCTGACGGTCGATGAAGATGAAATGCCCCTGATAGGCACCAATCAGATCGTTGTTCGAGCCGCCCATGCGCAGGAATTTGATGCGCAGCTCTTCCAGACGCGCCGCACAGAATTCGATCTGAGGCTGGTCGCGGGCCACCACATTGTAGCGGATGCCGAACGCCTGCGTTTCGTCCTCACCGACGTGATAGCAGACACCCTCGTCCATCGGCGCTTCAGGCTTGGCCGCCGCACAGGCCGACAGCACCGTCAGGGCCGCAGCAGACACAAGGCCGATTTTGATCGCATTACGCATTAAAGCCTCGGGAACTGGCATTGACGGTTTTGTTCGGCATAGGTGCGGAAGTTGGCATTGTCGGACGACGCTTCGACGCGCCGCGGCACAAGGCGCAGGGTCACATCGTTCCAGCGACCGTATTGGGCCTCACCCGGAGTGCGGACGCAGGTGCCCGAATAGAGCGCCTTCACGCAGTCGGCCTGGCTGAGGCCCGTTCCGACCTGACGCCATTCGTTACCAACGTGACGCAGGCATTGGCCCGATACCGGCGTCGGGGCTTCCACCGTCTGTCGCGGTGCCGTGGTCGTGGCGGGCTTTGGCACCTCGACCTCGACCGGCGCGACCGGAGGCGGGGCAAACGATGCAGTCGGGGCCGCGGCCAGCGCGCCCGTGGCATCCAGTCCGACGTCCAGAGTGTTGGTGGCCACGCCGTTACGGCGGGCACAGTCGGTCAGCGTCGCCATGCCCACGAACTGGCCGTCGACATAGCAGCGAAGCTCGCGCGTCGGCTCAAGGGTCGGCTGTTCGGCGAGATCGATCTTCAACCCGCCTTCGGCGGCGGGCGGCTTGGCATTGGGGTCGTTCGGCTTTCCAGCTCCGAAGAACATCGCCGCGCCGACACCGGCCAGCACCGCTACGCCAGCGCCCACTAAAACAATCGTGCGGGTATTATTAGGAAAAGCCATGCGGCCCTCTACGCGAGTAATGGCTTCAATAACCCTGCCGAGCGCAGCCGCGTCAACAGCCGCGTGCGGTTAAGTCAGCCCGTGAGCCTTGCGAGGGCGGCCTGATAGTTGGCGATTTGCGACTGCATATAGGCCGACGGCGTGCCTGTGGTCTTGCCGCTATTGCTGGCCAGCGAGGACGGGCTCATAGCGCGATAGGCCTCGCGGACCGAACGCAGAGCCGCCTGAATCGTATCGCGGGCCGTCCTCGCGGCATCGAGATTGAACAGGTTGAGGCTGCTGGGCAGTTCGATACCCACGGTCTTGCGCTTGTCCGTGCCCTTACCAACGAAGCCTTCCATCAGGCCCAGACCGGCCAAGGCATCGCGCCCGTTCTCGCCCGCCGATAGGACGGCACCCTGACGGCCATCCGCGCTGGTGATGGAAAGATACTGCGCACCGCCCTGCAAGACGCGGCTGTTACCTTCGGCGGTGCCCTTGTCGTCCCGCTCGGTCGAGATGGTGACCTTCAGATTGCGGCCCGATGCCGTCTCGATCTTGGTGGCCAGCGTCTGGAGCGTATCCTTGGCGTCGATGGTGACAGCCGTCTTGCGGCCCGTATTCGGGTTGGTGATGTAGAAACGGTCGCCCGCACGCAGGCCGGTCGTTTCGACCAGCTTTTGCGAGACATCCTGAACCAGTTCACCGGACGGCAGGCCCAGTCGGTCCAGAACGCTGCTGCCGTTGGTATTAACGGTAACGGTCGCAGCCTTGGCTTGTTCAGAGGTGCCCGTCCATGTCTGGTTCCAGCCCACCTCGCCCGTCGTGGCGTCGATCTTGGCCAGATAGGCTTTAACCGGATCCTTGTCGGCGGGCGCGCGGGTCGAGTTCCACGCCCCCGTCATCCAGACCTCGCCGTTCACGACCTTGACGTCCGCCGCCGTGTCGTGGCCGTCGGTGCCGTAATAGGTCAGTCGATCGCTTGCAGAGGCCGCAAGATCCGTCGACAGGCTGGCGACGAAAACATCGCTGCCGCCGGCATGGGCGCGGGTCACAGTGCCTGCATCCAGCGCCACATTGCCCGTTGCGCCTGCCACCACCAGCTTACCGTCAGAAACGGAAATACCGGCAATCTCCCCGCCTTGGGCGCTGCCCAGATTGCGGGTGGCCAAAAGCTCGGGCGCGCCGTTGGCGGACACGCGGAACTGGCGCACGACAAAGCTGCCGTTCTCGATACCTGCCGTATAGAGGTTGTCGCCGTCCATGGTCATGGCCTGAACGTTGTCGTCGCCCACGGTACCGAATTGAACAGCGCCCAGCGCCACACCGGTTATCGGCGCGGTGGCATAGGACTGGTTCTCGCCAAAGACCTGAACATAGCTGTCCCAGCCGCCATTGGCCGAAGCCCCCGGCATGGCCGATTGGGAGCGTCCCGAGACATAGATCTTGCCATCGGCACCGAAGCTGACCGCCGTCGCCTCATCGGCGGCTCTCGCCCCGCGCGACTGGGTCCATTGCTCGTTGCCATTGGCGTCAAACACGGTGACGAAGCTGTCCGACAGGCTGCGATCGGCCACTGTCTGTCCGGGGATCAAGCCACCGGTGACCGAGCCCGCCACGGCCACGCGGCCATCGTCGGAAACGGAAATGGCATAACCCGCGCCGTTCATGGACGCGCCAATACCGCGACTGATGACCACCTGCCCTGCGGAATCCAGCTTCATCAGGACCACATCGGACTGGCCGCGCACGGTCTGGCCGCCGCTGCCGCCAATGACGTCGGCGACAATCCACATACCGCCATCGGCAGCCGCCGCAGAAGCGCGGACAGCGGAAATGCCATCGGGCAGCTGGGATTGGTCGATGCGACCGTTGACGAAATTGGTCTCGCCGATCCCGATCTGGCCGGTCGAGTTCGGGTCGAACTTCAACGCCTCGAACTTGCCGTTGCCGCCCTGCTGCACGACGCTGACAGAGGTTGAGGTGTTGACGGCCTCAAAGCCCACGGTTTCCACCGAACTGGCCGTGATGGTCATGCCCCAGCTTGAGCCCGTACCCGGCAGGGTGATGGTGCGATCGCCGACCTTGAGGGTCTTTTCCTCGCCGGGGATTTCCTGACGGCTAAAGCGCGTCTGAACGCCCTCGGCTTCCAGCTTGGAATTGATATGGCCGATCACCGCATCCAGCGTACGCGGGGTCGAACCCATGTCGTCCAGATTGACGGCAATGGGCTTGGTGCCCGATGCCGTGCGGACGTTGATGTTGAACTGTACGTCGCCCTCGAAGGCGGCAACCGCGTCCGACAGCGAACCCTCGTGGATCGCGCCCGTCTTATAGACGTGGTTGTCACGCGGGATCATCAGCGAGGATTGGGTGCGCGTGGCAGACTCGCCGTTTACCAATCGGACGGTATTAACGTCTGCGCCAGCGGTGGCGAGATAGTTGGAAATCTCTTTCAGACCGGCTTCAAAACGCTTCTGAAGCTGGGCGGCTTCGGTCTTTGTGACCGACTTGTTCATCGCCCGATCCGCAAGTGCCTCCAGCATTTGCAGACCGGTATTCAACGCAAAAAGCGTCTTGTACTCGCCGGCGTTCTTGGGACGCAGATCGAGTTTATTGGCGCTTTCATCGATAAAACGCCCGCCTGACAAGGCTTTACGCAGCAGCTCGGATTGAGCCGGTTGTTTGACGGTGCTGCTGGTACTCCACGGAGCGGTCGGCTGGGAGCGGGTCGCAGCCGCACTGGTTCCCGACGTGAACGACGTCAGTTCTGACGTATCGATCCCGTAAAGTCCCAGAACGTAGCTGTTGCTGACCTTCAATACATGCGCTCCTTGCTCGTCAGCACTATAGCCGATTTGCGCCGTCAAATCGTTAACTGCCGCGCTTGTGTGCTACCCCTGCCCGCCAAACAAAAACGCCGCCGTGAGAACCTCACGACGGCGCTTGTTTTGGAGCGTCAGCCTGTCTGTTTACTGGAACAGGGACAGGATGATTTGCGGCGACTGGTTGGCAATCGACAGCGATTGCGCGCCCAGTTGCTGCTGCACTTGCAGAGCCTGCAGTCGGGCGCTTTCCTTGGCCAGATCGGCATCAACGAGGTTGCCGACGCCGACTTCCAGCGAGTCCATCAGCTTGCCGACGAAGATGTTGTGCTTTTCGATCTGCTTGGCCTGGGCACCCAGTTCGGCCAGACGCGAGTTCGAGGTCGCCAGAGCGGCCTCGACGCGGGCCAGGGCGGCTTCGGCGTCTGCGGTGTTCAGCAGGCTCGGCGCGGCAACGGCCGGGGTGGCAGTAGCGTCCGCTGCCAGCCCCAGCCCCGCGAGGGTCAGGTCCTGACGGTTCAGCGAGATCTTTTCCTGGGCGTCGGCGCTGGCCAGAAACTCGAGGTTGGTCGCGACCGCACCGTTCAGGATGTTCTCGCCATCAAAGGTGGCGTTTTCCGCGAACGATTGCAGCGACTTCAGCAGCGACTGGAACTCGTCGTCATAGGCCTTGCGCGATTCAGCCGAGGCCGACGGGTCGGCTGCGGCCACAGCCTTGGCTTTCAACTCGACGATGATGTCCGAAATCTCGGCACCGGCAGCCAGCGAAACGTCGGAAATCGACGTCGCACGGTTGAGGCTGGATTTGACGGAGTCCAGAGCCGAGGTATCGGCGCGCTGGTTCTGGGCAATGGCCCAGGTCGCTGCATTATCTTTAGCGCCGTTCACCTTCAGACCGGTGCTGATCCGGTTCTGCGTGGCAGACAGCTTGGAATTTGTATTGTTCAGATTCTGCAGCGCAACGAGCGCAGAACTGTTTGTGTGAACGCTTGTGGTCATGGCTTTCGACGCCCCCGGACTTTCTGTACCGATAGCCGTATTAACCATGAGTCGTGAGTGTATGGTTAACAGCGTAAAAACCATAAACGCGCCGCCCGGCTTTGGCTATCCGGGGGCGTTGCGTACGCATTTGCGACGCGGAACCTGATCTTTGAACGAATTCAAAGCGGTTCATAGATTTTGGGAGGCGGTAACTTCCGCCGGTAATCAGACGCTGGTCTTTACTAGTCCGCCCTGCTGATAGGCAGGATCGGTAATCATTTTTTCGACGTGCTCGTTCGGGAGCTGTCGGATCACTTCACCGGTCTGGGAATCCAGAACCTTATAGACGTAGCGGTGCGAGCTGACCGGCTCGATCACCAGACGCTGCTGGCTCAGATCCTGAGCGGGAGACGTCTTCGCCGAGACGGCGATCGGCTCGTCCAGCTTGACGGCGTCGGTGGCTATGGGCGTGGCACCGCCGACGGCGGATATTTGGTCTGTCATGTCAATTCACGCGTTTTGCGCGGCCTTCCATTGTTAAAGATCAGAGCGGGCAGGAAATTCTTCCCGCCCGCCCTCATCAGGTTTAGCGGAACAGGCTGAGCATGATGCTGCTCGACGAGTTCGCGATCGACAGAGCTTGCACACCCAGCTGTTGCTTGGTTTGCAGCGCCGTCAGGCGAGCGCTTTCCTTGGCGAGGTCAGCGTCAACCAGGTTACCCACGCCAGCTTCCAGCGAATCCTGGAGCTTGCCGACGAAGGTGGCTTGACGATCCAGCGACTTCGACTTGGTGCCGAGGTCAGCCAGGGTCGTCGTGAACTTGTTGAGGGCTTCTTCGACCTTGGCGGCCGTGTAGTTGGCCTTTTGCTTGTCGTAGTCGTCCGACGAGGTCCATGCACCAGCGGTGACGGTGCCTTCGAACTTCAGGTCATCAGCCGATGCGGTGGTCGCATCTGCACCACCTTTCAGGACGAACTTGCCGCCCGAAGTGTTGGTCGAAACCTGAACCGGCTCGCCAGCAGCGGTAGCATCGAACAGGTTCACACCGTCGAACTTGGCACCGGCCAGAGCCGTGTGCACTTCTTTAACCAGAGCTTCAAAGTCGGCGACCAGCTTCTTGCCGTTCTCGCTGAAACCGTCACCTGCACCATTGCCGGCGTCGTCCTGGATGGACACGGCCAGAGCTTTCATTTCGGTGAGGGCATCAACGACAGTCTCGCCAGCTGCCAGAGCCACGTCGATGATCGACTGGCCGCGTTGCAGCGACTGTTTGACGGCGTCCTGAGCACCCATTTCGGCACGTTGCGAAGTCGCAATTGCGAAGATAGCGCCGTTGTCCTTGGCGGACGACACGCTCATGCCGGTGTTCACACGGTTCTGGGTCGTTTCCAGAGCCTTGTTGGTGGCGTTCAGGGTTTGCAGTGCAACGAGTGCACCACGGTTGGTGTTGATCGAGTTGGCCATTCTGGCCTCCTTGTCTTTTACAACTCTCCGCCATTTTGGCGGAGCGCGCATTTTGCGCTGTTACAATACAGAGAGGTGATCAAGCCCCGCTGCTGACGTCGTCGGACGTCACCTTCGGGACCTCCAGACTATCGACACTGACCGCCTTTAGGGGCGGCGAACTGACGATGGAAAGCTCCATACGGCCCAAGCTTCTGCTCGGATCGAAGGGCTGTTAAGCGATGTTCTTTCCTACTCCAGTCCCGCAACGACAATCGTGACGCTGCGGTGTCTCTAGTGAGTCTTGCAGCTTGCCAATGCTGAATGACCAATGATCCAAAGACTTTGACTCAAATCAGTTTTCACTGATCAAGCCGTTGCTTTTGAACCACAGCATCGTCCGCACTCCCAAGCTGCAGACCGATGGAGGGAGAGACCGGCAAAGGCCCCTCCCCCAACCGGATTAGCGGAACAGGCCCAGCAGCATGCTGCTGGACGAGTTGGCGATCGACAGCGCCTGCACACCCAGCTGTTGCTTGGTCTGCAGAGCGGTCAGTCGAGCGCTTTCCTTGGCCAGATCGGCATCCACGAGGTTGCCGATACCGGTCTCCAGAGAGTCTTGCAGTTTGCCCACAAAGCTCAGCTGGCGTTCCAGCGACTTCGACTTGGTGCCGAAGTCGGCCAGGATGGTGGTGAAGTTGCTGATCGCGCGGTCAACGTTTGCCGCCGTACGATCGCCTTCGGTGGCCAGGTTGAACGCAGGTTCGGTTGCAGGCACAGCGCCGGCAGCCCCTTGCGTAGCCACGATCTCCCCCGTGGTTGCCTTATAGGCACCCGAAGCGGTCGCCGAAGCAGCAGCTTTCAGGGTGAAGGAGTCGCCCTTGGTGTTCGTGGTCACCTTGATCACGGTTGTGCTGTTGCCAGCGTACAGGTTGACACCGTCGAAGCTGGCACCTTTCAGCGCAGAGTCGATCTCGTTGACGATGGCCGTGAAGTCATTGTTCAACTTGGTTTTGGTCTCGCCGGTCGCATCCTGAATGGCCACAGCCAGGCTTTTCAGCTCGGTCAGGGCATCCACGACGGTCTCGCCAGCCGCCAGCGCGACATCCACGATCGACTGACCGCGTTGCAGCGACTGTTTGACCGCATCTTGAGCGCCCATTTCGGCACGCTGCGAGGTAGCAATGGCGAAGATTGCGCCATTATCCTTGGCCGACGACACCTTCATGCCGGTGTTCACACGGTTCTGGGTCGTTTCCA